>BLLW01000069.1 GCA_011959285.1 Lachnospiraceae bacterium
ACTTTCAACTTTTTGTGTCCAAAGTATTGACATAGGTCCAGAAGCATTCCGGCGCGCAAGGATCAGCCTCTTCCCGATGTACTGGCAGACTTCTCGGGTGTAGAACTTCTTTCTAACAATCAGGCTCCGGCAGGAGAAGAAGATTTGTTCGACAATGTGAACCTTGAGAGCGAAGTTGGCATCAATAATGATGATTATCCTGATTGTGAGATTTTCGAGGCAGCCCTTTACGACACTAAGACATTGGATGAATTGATGGACGAATGGAATGCAAAGTGGACTTCAGCACAGGAAACGTTGGGCGTTGAAGTGACGGAATAGGAGGTTACTATGAGTAACACAGCTACGGCAGTTTCTAAACCGCGTAAAGGGTTTTGGGAAAATATGAAGGCAAGGAAGGGACAGAGGGTTTTGGTGATTGTCCTGTTTATGATCATTCCATTGACGCTTCTGGCTGTCTTTACCTACATCCCGTTTTTTGAGATGATTCGGTTTAGTTTTTACAATATGAAGTACGGCGGTCAGCAGGGAACCTAGGTCGGACTGAACAACTACGTGGAAGTGTTCAGGAGAAGCGAATGTTTTAAATCATTGCTGGTGAGTGTGTACTATATGGGCGGCGCCGTGATCCAGCTTGCGCTTGCACTGTTTTTTGCAACCATGTTTGTCTTCCATGTAAAGGGGAGCGCCGTCTTTAAGGGCGCCATGTTCTTCCCCTACCTCATCTGTGGTATGGCAGTGGGATTTATCTTTAAATTCTTCTACGCAAGAGGATATGTGTTAGACTCTCTCTTACAGATGTTCGGAGTGGCGGCGGAGGAGATTCCTTATTGGCTGCAGGACCAGAGAATCAACAACATCTCTCTGGCGGCAACCTCCGTGTGGAGATACATGGGGCAGAACATGATCCTGTTTCTGGGCGCCATGATGTCTGTGGACACAGATCTTTACGAAGCTGCTTCCCTGGATGGGGCAAATAAATGGCATCAGTTCCGCTACATTATTCTGCCCAGCATCAAATCCATTGTGGTGCTGAACCTGATCCTTTCCATCAGCGGTTCCTTGAGCGCATTTGAACCGCCTTACGTTATCACCAACGGCACCATGGGAACAGGAACCTACTTCGTCATTATGAACCGTCTTGCTCATGAAAATCAGAAAGTCGGTCTCGCCTGTGCAATGGCAATCGTTCTTTTGGTCATCATCGTTATTTGTACGGTGGCACAGAATTTGTTCTTTAAATATGTGTTCAATGACGGGACAGAGGATGAATCCAAGGCGGCAGTCAGAGCCAAGAGGCGTGCGGCGAAGGCTGCGAAAGTTGCGAAAGGGGGAAGATAAGGCATGACGATTATGAAGATGAAACCCACTACGTTTTTGTTTACAGTGTTCAAATATGTATCTATCATACTGGCATCCATTGTGGCACTGTTGCCCATCTGCGTGTGCGTGCTGACCGCCTTTAAGACGACGGAAGAATATAACAGTACATCGGTATTGGATCTGCCTGCCTCGTTTCTATACTTTGAAAACTTTGCAGTTGCATTAAAGTTTCCTTCGTGGATGAGGAAGGAAAGCCCTTTATGCCGGTCTATGCCTACGACCCCAGGCTGGTGAAGGTGGAAGATACCTATTATATCATCTGGTGTCAGGACTTCTATGGAGCGGCGATTGGGATGGCAAAGACCACCGATTTTAAGACTTTTACAAGGATTGAGAACCCGTTCCTTCCGTTTAATCGGAACGCGGTGCTGTTCCCGAGAAAGATTGGCGGAAAGTACATGATGTTGTCCCGCCCAAGCGACAGCGGGCACACGCCTTTTGGGGATATCTTCCTGTCAGAGAGCCCGGATATGGTCTACTGGGGCAGGCACCGTCACGTGATGGGCAAAGCCAGTCAGTGGTGGGAGTCCTTGAAGATCGGCGGCGGTGCTGCGCCTATTGAGACGACGGAAGGATGGCTCTTGTTCTATCATGGGGTGAGCGGAACCTGCAACGGCTACGTGTATAGCATCGGCGGCGCCATCCTTGATATTGACAATCCATCTATCGTAAAGTACCGCTGTTCCAACTTCCTGCTGACGCCGGAAGAATGGTATGAGGAGAGAGGGTTCGTGCCCAATGTGACCTTCCCCTGCGCCACCATTCATGACAGCGAAAGCGGAAGAATCGCCATTTATTACGGCGCAGCGGACACCTATGTGGGGCTTGCCTTTACCACGGCACAGGAGATTATTTCTTATATCAAGGAAAACAGCGAAGTTACGGAAAACGATACAGAAATTGGCAGAAGGTAGAAAATTATGCGTACATTTGTAAAAGAAATTGCGCGCCATTTACAGGAGGATATGATTCCTTTCTGGGAAAACCTAAAGGATACGGAGTATGGCGGCTACTACGGTTATATGGACGATCAATTGCATATTGACAGAAGCTACGAAAAAGGCTGCATCTTAAACAGCCGTATCCTTTGGTTTTTTTCCAGTGCCTATAAGCTTTTGGGAAAGGAAAATTTAAAGGAAGATGCGGATCATGCCTATCAGTTCCTAAAGGAGCGCTGCCAGGATAAAGTTTACGGCGGTATTTACTGGTCCCTTACCTATGACGGGAAACCAAAGGATGCCTCCAAACATACATACAATCAGGCGTTTGCAATCTATGCGCTTTCTGCTTACTATGACGCTGTGGGAAAGGAAGAGGCGTTAAATCTTGCCTTCCTGATTTATCAGCTGATCGAGGAAGAGTGCAGGGATGCGGGCGGTTATCTGGAAGCATTTGACCGTACCTTCCATCCCATGGACAATGAAAAGCTCTCTGAGAACGGCGTCATGGCACAGCGGACCATGAACACGCTCTTACATCTATTAGAGGCATACACAGAGCTGTACCGGGTGAGCAAAGCGGAAGCGGTGGGCGAGAGGATCCGGTATATGCTGGGTGTTTTTGAGCAGAAAGTCTATAATGGGGAAAAGGGAAGACAGGAAGTGTTTTTTGACGAGAACTGGAATCCCTTGATTGACCTTTACTCCTACGGTCATGATATCGAGACCGCCTGGCTGGTGGACCGCGCGCTTGCAGTGTTGGGAGATGCCTCTTACACAGAGCGGATCCGCCCCATTACAACGGAAATTACAAAGAATATTTACGAGCGCGCCTTAGAGGGAGATTCTCTCCCCAATGAGGCAGAAAACGGTGTGGTGGACACTACAAGAGTGTGGTGGGTACAGGCGGAAGCCGTGGTGGGATTTGTCAACGGTTACGAGAAAGAAACGGAGAAGATTTATTACCTTGAGGCGGCGGAAAAAATCTGGGCTTATATCTGCCGGAATATCATTGATAAGCGGGAAGGATCCGAGTGGTTCTGGGCGGTGGAGGAAAACGGAACGCCTCTTCCCAAGCCCATTGTGGAACCTTGGAAATGTCCCTATCACAACGGCAGAATGTGTATGGAAATCATAAGGAGATTAGGCGATGATACATGAACGGTATTATGTGGAAAAGGAAAAGCAGGAGAAGCTGATTGCCAGAAAGAATCAAAAGAGCCGTTTTTATAACGGAATTTACGACAGATACGAATATCCTGTGCTCACAAGGGAGCATGCGCCGATTATCTGGAGGTATGATTTAGAGAAAGAGACCAATCCTTATTTTATGGAGCGTCTGGGCATAAATGCAGTGATGAACTCCGGGGCAATCGAGATGGACGGAAAGTTTTATCTGGTGGTGCGGGTGGAAGGAAACGACCGGAAATCCTTTTTTGCGGTGGCAGAGAGTGAGCGCGGCGTGGACGGATTCCGTTTCTGGGATCATCCGGTGGTGCTGCCGGATACCTGCCCGGAGGAGACCAATGTCTATGATATGCGTCTTACAAAGCATGAAGACGGTTACATATACGGGGTGTTCTGCTCGGAGAGCAAAGATACCACGACCTCAGATTTATCAGCGGCGGTGGCGCAGGCAGGAATCGTAAGGACCAAGGATCTGAAAACATGGGAGCGGCTCCCCAATCTTAGGACGCTGCGCTCCCCCCAGCAGAGGAATGTGCTGCTTCACCCGGAATTTGTGGAGGGGAAATATGCCTTTTATACCCGCCCCATGGATGGATTTATCGAAACCGGAAGCGGCGGCGGTATCGGATTTGGACTGTGCGATGACATCACAGATGCAGTAATCGATGAGGAGATCATTACCAGCAAAAGGGTTTATCATACCCTGACGGAAGCCAAAAACGGAGCCGGTGCGGTGCCCATCAAAGGGAAAAAATGCTGGATCCATATTGCCCACGGGGTGCGCAACACGGCAGCAGGTCTGCGTTACGTACTGTATGCCTTTGGAACGGACCTCAAGGATCCCTCTAAGCTGGTGGCGGAACCGTCGGGAGTGCTGCTGGTTCCCCTTGGAAAGGAAAGAGTGGGAGATGTCTCCAACGTGGTCTTTACCAACGGCGCCATCGCAAGGCAAAATGGGGATGTGTATATCTATTATGCATCCTGCGATACGAGAATGCATGTGGCAGTGACCACCATTGATAAACTGGAAGACTATTTATTTCATACACCCAAGGATGCGCTGCGCTCACCGGACTGCGTAAAGCAGCGCTGTGAATTGATAGACAGGAACCTAAAAATCCTAAGGGAGAAAGAAGCGTAAAGTTATGGCAATTTTGAAATTAAAACCCAGCTATAAGGATTATGTGTGGGGCGGCACAAGGCTGATCACCGAGTTCGGCAAGGATTTTTCCGGCGACAGGCTTGCAGAGGCCTGGGAGTTATCCTGCCACCCCGACGGTCCCAGTTATGTGGAAAACGGAGAGTATACGGGGAGCACCTTAAACGAATATATCCTCATGGAGGGGAAAAAGGTGACAGGCACCAAGAGCCGCAAGTACGAGCAGTTCCCTCTGCTGGTCAAGTTCATCGACGCAAAGGACGATCTCTCGATTCAGGTTCACCCCAGCGATGCGTTTGCCCTGGAAAATGAGGGGCAGTACGGAAAGACGGAAATGTGGTACATCGTGGACTGCGAAGAGGGATCCAGCCTGTATTACGGTTTTTCCAAGGAGATTTCCAAGGAGGAATTTGTGGAGCGGATCGAAAAGAAGACGCTGCTTGAGGTCCTTAACAAGGTAGAAGTGCAAAAGGGCGATGTTCTGCTGATTGAGCCGGGAACCATTCATGCCATTGGAAAGGGAAATCTGATTGCAGAGATTCAGCAAAATTCCAACGTGACCTACCGGGTATACGATTACGGAAGAAAGGGAGCGGACGGCAAAGAGCGTGATCTTCACATTGAAAAAGCGCTGCAGGTGACCAACCGTATCCCCATTATGAAGCGCAAATCCTTTGAGCCCCACATCGTTTCCTGTGATTACTTTACGGTAGATAAGGTGGTTCTGGACGGACAGCTCATGAAGCGGATGTTCGGCGAGATCGACCGCTCCTCCTTTGCGAGCCTTCTGGTACTAGAGGGAACGGGGGAAGTCCGTTCGGGAGAGGAATGTGTGCAGGTGAAAAAGGGCGACAGCATTTTTATCACGGCAAATACAGGAGAGTATGAGCTGGAAGGCTGTTTTGAAGCGCTTTTGACGACTGTATAGAGACAAAATCAAATTGCAGGGCGGCGGCAGAACCAAATGCCGTCCGGTATGTTTTGACATAAGGATGGTTTGCGAAGTATGGCAGGATGGTGGAAAGGCATTTTAAAGGATATTCGTGAAAAGACGGCGCATATGGACAGGAAGCAGAAGCTGGAGTATATTGCAGCATATTACTGGTATCATATCTTGTTTGTGGTGCTTGGCGCGCTTTTCATCCTTTTGCTGATCCGCCATCTTTTCTTTGGTAATCCGCCTACAGTATTCAATTGCGTTATGATTAATCAGGCAATCGATTTTGAGCGGGACGCAAGGCTAGGGGAGGATTTTGCCGGAAATCTGGGAGTTTCCCCGGAACAGATTTCCATAGATTCCAATTATGTATTTTCCTATGTTGGAAAAGAATTAGAAGGGGCAAACGAAAGCTCATACGACAAATTCTTTTTCAGGCTGGGCGGCGGGGAACTGGATGCAGCAATCATACCGGAAAGCTTTTACCAATATTGCATGGACTTAGAGTATACCTTTGTGGATTTGGAAACGATGCTCACGGAGGAGGAAAAAGCCCGATGGCAGGAAGAACTTGTAGAAAACAATGGCACATACAACGGCATTTACGTGGAAAACCTGCCATTGATGAAATATCTGAATCAGGAAGAGGAAGACCCAATCCTGCTGGTATTTTTTCAAAAGGAAAAGAATGTAGAGGCGAACCGCAGTTTTTTAGAGTTCGCGATTAATGATGAATAATCAAATATCAATAAGAAAGAAGTAAGAAGGTTATGGCGGAGATTGATTTAGACCGGGAGGAATTGATTTACAGCGGAAGAATCGACAAAAGGAATGCGAAAAGACCAGAGTTCATCTTTCCGGCGTCTTACCTGCACTTCCGATTCCGCGGGTGCAGAGCAGTTCTGACGGTAGAAAACAAAAATTTTTATTGGGACAATTACGCAGGAGCATTGGTAGACGGCGTTCAAAAGAAATGGCTCCTTAATCATACAGACCAGACGGAAATAATACTGGTGGACGATCCCCAGGATGGGGAGCATGAGATCTTATTTTTCAAAAGACAGGATAGCTGCCACGAAATGACCTTATGCTCCCTATCCTTGTCGGAAGGCGCTTCACTCCTTCCTCCGCCTCCCATACCTGAGCGCAGAATCGAAGTATACGGCGACTCCGTCTCCGCAGGGGAGGTATCAGAAGCACTGCCATACATAGGAAAAGAAGACCCGCCCCACAACGGAGAATACTCCAACAGCTGGTATTCCTATGCCTGGCTGACAGCACGCAGACTAAATGCACAGCTCCACAATATCGCCCAAGGCGGAATCGCCCTGATGAACAATACCGGCTGGTTCCACAAACCGCATGCAATTGGGATGGAATCTATATGGGACAAGGTGCACTACGCACCGGAAGAAGGCTTCCCTACCTCATGGGATTTCAAACAATATATACCGGATGCGGTAATTGTGGCATTAGGGCAAAATGACAGCCATCCTTATGACTTCATGAAAGAAGAACCTAGTGGAACGAAGGCAGCCCGCTGGAGAGAATGCTATAAAGAGTTTTTAGTGAAGCTGCGCTGTCAATATCCGGAGGCGCATGTTATATGCTGTACCACTTTACTAAACCATGACAAAAGCTGGGATGAGTCTATTGAGCAGGTATGTCATGAACTTTCAGATAAGAAAATAAGCCACTATCTGTTTCGGAGGAACGGACAAGGGACACCGGGACATTTGCGGATTCCAGAAGCAGAAGAAATGGCAGAGGAGCTTGCAGCATATATGGAACAAACAGTTTATCTTAAGTAAATTGGAAGGTTTAGATAGGTGGGCAATCGTTTCGCCTTGTGGCAGGGAACCGATTGCCCACCCACTACGAAAATCAAAGCGAAAGGATAATAAAATGTATTCGATGGATTTATCTAGATTGAAGAATTGCATGCGCCGTGCTGTATGCGGAGGGGAACTTACTATCGGCTTCTTAGGTGGGTCGATTACTCAAGGGAGTCTGGCATCTGAACATACGAAAACTTATGCCTATAGAGTATATACATGGTGGAAGGAGACGTTTCCGAAGGCAAAATTTAATTATGTCAATGGTGGAATTGGAGGTACTACTTCTCATTATGGAGTAGCAAGGGCGGAGGCGGATTTGTTGATGTATCAGCCGGACTTCGTGGTAGTGGATTTCAGCGTCAATGATGATGCAGATGTGTTTTTTCAGGAAACTTATGAGGGCGTGATCAGAAAGATTCTTGCCTGGGATTCTATGCCGGCGGTGCTGCTGCTTAATAATGTTTTTTATGATACGGGGGAGAATGCGCAGGAGTATCATAATGCTGTGGGCAAGTGGTATGGAGTGCCGTTTGTGAGTGTGCGGGATACGGTTTATCGGCGGATGAAGGAAGGAGAGCTTACCAGGGAGGAATTGACAGAGGACTGTCTTCATCCTAATGACAAGGGGCATAGGCTTGTGGCGGAGGAGATAATTCGTTTCTTGGAAGGCATAAAGGCGGAGACTGAAAAGGAAAATGGGAAGACACAAGGAGTGGTTTTAGATTCAGCTTGGGAAGGAGAAAAGCAGGCGAAGGTGCTGCCTTCGCCTATAACGGATAATGCCTATGAGCATGCGAGGAGGCTGACAATCAGGGAAGTGTCTCCGGAGCTGTTTGGCTTTCGGGCAGATGCGGAAGAGAAGATGGGGCATCTGGACGGGTTTAAGAATGGGTGGATTGGAAAGAAGGCGGGGGACAAGATTGTTTTTAGGGTTGAGGCTTCCTGTATCGCCGTTCAGTATAGGAAAACGGTTCAAAAGCCTGCGCTTAGAGCGAGGCTTATTTTGGATGGTGACAGGGAGCATGGAGTGGTTCTGGATGGAAATTTCGATGAAGATTGGGGGGATTGCCAGTATCTGCAGCCAATTCTTCATCATGGGGAGAAGAAGGAGCATAGGGTGGAGATTAAGATTTTGCAGGGAGGAGAAGGGGGGACATGGTTTTATCTGATGGCATTGATTATAGCGTGGTAAACGTCAAATTCGCATTGAAACAGCCGTAGTAAGGCTATCAAACAGAAAAAAATCAGGAATATGAGGAATATTTGATATGGGGCTGCTTGGAATAAGCAGCCCCATATATGTGACTCAATAAGTTAATGAGTAATCTCATTTGCACGTCGTAAAAGCTTAAATGGCAGTGATAAGACTTCCAGCCCTTCCCTTTAAGGCGTCGGAGACGGATTCGAGGGAGGTAATGAGTACGCTTCCTTTTTCGTTTTTGGTCAGATAGGCGATTGCCGCCTCTATTTTGGGAAGCATGGTGCCTTTCGCAAATTCTCCCTTTGCAATCATTTCCTTTGCTTCTTCTATGGTAAAAGAAGAAAGCGCCTGTTGGTCTTCCTTGCCAAAATTGCGGTAAACGCAAGGGACAGAGGTGAGAATGATCAATTGGTCGGCGTTAAGGTCGGCCGCTAGTTTTCCGGCAATGGCATCTTTTTCGATGACGGCGGAAGCGCCTTTTAAAGCGTGTTTTTGCTCGATGACTGGAATGCCGCCGCCTCCGCAGGCGATGACGATCTGGTCGGCATCAGCCAGGGCGCGGATTGCTTCAATCTCCACAATATCGATGGGCTTTGGCGCCGCTATGATTCTGCGGAAGCCTTTGCCAGGCTCCTCCTGCACGTAATTCCCTTTCTTAACTTCCATTTCGGCATCCTCGGAAGACATATACCGCCCAATCAACTTGGTGGGTTCATAAAAAGCCTCGTCATATGGATCGACGGTCACCTGAGTCAAAATGGTAGACACGGTCTTGCAGATGCCGCGGCTTAACAGTTCCGCCTTGAGGGAGTTTTGGATATCATATCCCACATATCCTTGGCTCATGGCGCTGCAGACGCACATGGGGGCGGGGGTATAATCGATATACAGGCGGCGAAGTTCCGTCATTGCCTTGTGAATCATGCTGATCTGGGGACCGTTGCTGTGGGTGATGGTCAGCTGATAGCCTGCTTCCACCAGGTCGGCAAGGGCATGGGCGGTCACTTTGACAGCATCCCACTGTTCCAAAGTCGTGTATCCGAGGGCGTTGTGCCCAAGTGAAACGACAGCTCTTTTCTTATTCATTGTTTATGTAACCTTCTTTCTGGTTTTTATGGCAATTATCTTGTAGTTCCAAATACAATACAAAAGAAGTATAGCAAAATTTACGGCATTTGTATAGTTTGTTGTTGCCAGATTGCCGGACCTGAAATGAAAATGCATTACAAAGGCAGAAAGCTATGATATAATTTGAAAATGAGGTATGCAAAGGAGCAATTTTATATGCCAATATTCAAAAATGAGATACCCATATTGGAATTTGATACAGAACAAAGTGCAGTTATAATGCCGGGACACCATTCTGATTATCATTTTCCGCAGAAAGCGGTAATGCTTTTTATGGAACTTGAAATAGATGATTTTGCAGCTCAAAATGAATGTGAAGTTATTGGGAAATTTGTAAGTGTTACGAAGGAATTTTGCGTTTATAAAACAAAAATCAATTGTGTAGATATTGCATTTGTGCAAGCGCCTCTTGGCGGAGCAGGTGCTGTACAGATTATGGAGCAGTTAATCGCAGGAGGCGTGGAAGAAATAATAGCTGCAGGATGTTGCGGGGCTTTAGTAGAAGATGCCGAAGGAGCTTTTTTTGTCCCTACCGCAGCACTTAGGCAGGAAGGAACATCCTATCATTATTTACCGCCGTCACGGGAAATTGCATTAGATGCTGCTCCAATTAAAGCAATATGCAGCGTACTGGAAAAATCGGAATTGCGTTATAGAACCTGCAAAACATGGACAACAGACGGCTTTTACAGAGAAACAAAAGAAATGGTCCGGTATCGAAAATCAGAAGGGTATTCCGTTGTAGAAATGGAATGTGCATCTTTGGCAGCGTGTGCAAAAATGAGGGGTATCCTATTTGGGCAGGTACTTTTTACCGCAGATTCTTTGGCAGATGTTGATGCATATGATATAAGGAATTGGGGAAATAATTTTTTTGAAGCTGCCATGAAAGTTGCAATGGAAGCGATAACGGAGGTAAAGGTATGAGATCAGAAAACGAAATGTATAACCTGCTTTTAGAGGTTGCGAAAAATGATGATAGAATTAAAGCTGTTTACATGAATGGTTCAAGGACAAATGAAAACGTTCCTAAAGATATTTTTCAAGATTATGATATCGTTTATGTTGTGGAAGATACCCAGAGCTTTATAGAGGACAAAGACTGGATTAGTATTTTCGGGGAAATTCTTTATATGCAATATCCCGATGAAAACCCCAATTATCCAAGCGATAAGAAAAATTCTTATGGTTATTTGATGCAATTTGCAGATGGAATTAGAATTGACTTAACTGTAAAGTCTGTAAGTTATGCATTACAGCATATCAAGGAAGACAAGCTCTGTAAAATTTTACTGGATAAAGAAAATATATTACCTGAAATAGAAGCGGCGACGGATCGTCAGTACTTTGTTAAAAAGCCTGCAAAAGAACAATTCCTTGCGGCTTGTAATGAGTTCTGGTGGTGTACCAATAATATAGCCAAGGGATTATGGCGGGAGGAAATCCCTTATGTGCAGGATATGACAGATTATTGTGTAAGACCCCAGCTTATTACGATGTTAAATTGGAAGGCAGGTATCTTAACCGGATGGTCAGTGAGCACTGGAAAATCATCGAAATACTTGTACAAATGGCTTCCAGAGGAAGAATGGAAAATGTTTTTATCAACCTATTTTGATGGTAATGTTGATCATGCATGGAAGTCTGTTTTGAGGATGTGCGAGCTGTTTGAAAATGTGGCACAATTTGTCGGGAAGAATTTGGAATGGGAATATAATGAAAAAGAGGGGAAGGCAGCCCGGGCTTTCTTGGAATATGTACATCGATTGCCAAAGAATGAATGATTTATAGCCATGCATTCTTGTGGGAGAAGCGCTATTTTTACATCTCCCACGTATATCCCAGTATTACCGCTGCTCTATTATTTTATCAATTAGTCCAAACTCCATTGCCTCTTTTGCAGACATATAATTATCGCGCTCTGTGGCAAGGGCAATTTCTTCCATACTTTTCCCCGTATTTTGGGCTAAAATAGTATTTAAGCGTTCCTTGCTTTTTTGTATATGGTCAGATGCGATTTTGATATCCGTTGCCTGCCCTTGAATGCCGTTGCCGTGAATCGCTGGCTGGTGTATCATGATTTCTGAATTAGGTAAGGCAATGCGTTTCCCTTCCGTACCTCCTGCCAGCAAAAAAGCGCCAAAGCTGGCAGCAAGACCTATGCATATGGTTGAAACATCACATTTTATATATTGCATGGTATCATAAATAGCAAATCCGGATGACACGGAACCGCCGGGGCTGTTTATATATAACTGAATGTCCTTTTCTGGATCTTGTGCTTCTAAGAATAACATTTGTGCAATAACTAGACCAGCTGAAACGTCGCTCACTTCTTCTCCCAAGAAAATGATTCTGTCGGACAACAGTCTTGAAAAGATATCGTAGCTTCGCTCTCCGCGGCTTGTCTGTTCAACCACATAAGGAATTGTACTCATGCTGCCATCAGACCTCCTTTCAGAGAGGATGAAAATGATTTTGCATACATCAGATTCATCGTGCATATTCTCGTCTGTTTCGGATAAAATATACCATTTTTCCTGTAAATTTTGGGCGTGCATTTATATGCCTGTTTGAAAGCCAGCGTGAATGCCTGTTGGGAATCATAATGTGCCTCATAGGCTATTTCAACGATTGGCTGCTTGGTTTCCACAAGCTTTTGGGCTGCCAGAGTCAGCCTGCGCCCTTGTATGTATTTATAAACCGTGCAGCCTGTTTCCTCATGAAAAATTCTGGCAACATAGAATTTTGAATAATTTAACGCATCCGCTATTTTATCAAGTGATAACTCGTCATCAAGATGGGTTTCAATATAGTCCACTACTTTTTTTACAGTGATATTCATGACAGCATCCTCCTTTTCCGAGCTTTAATATAACACACTTTCCTGTAAAAATCTTAATAAAAATTGACTATTAGCTTTAAGTTAGGCAAAACCTAGAACATGCAATAGAAAAGTACTGGAACGGAAAGCGGCAGGTGCGTTGCAAGCCAAACGGCTTTGTGGTAAGATGATAAGGTTAAGAAATGCATAGAAAATGAAACAAAAACCAGCGATAAAAGGAAATGAGGTCATAGGCGGTTTATGGAAACGATGATTCAAATAAAGAATGTCACAAAGACCTTTGTTGGCAAGGACAATACGGTAGAAGCGTTAAAGGGCATTAACCTGGAGATTCATAAGGGAGAGATTTACGGTATTATCGGCATGAGCGGCGCGGGTAAATCCACGCTGGTCAGATGCCTTAATTTTTTGGAAAGACCTACCAGCGGAACGGTAGTGGTGGAAGGAAATGATTTATCTGCAATGTCAGATAAAGAATTGCGGACGGCGAGGACGCAGATTTCAATGATTTTTCAGCATTTCAATCTGCTGATGCAACGGACCGTCCTTGACAATGTCTGTTTTCCCATGGAAATCGTCAAGACGAACAGAAAAAGCGCAGTGGAAAGAGCGAGGGAACTGCTTGCTATCGTAGGGCTTTCGGAAAAAGAGCAGGCTTATCCGGCACAGCTTTCCGGCGGACAGAAGCAGAGGGTGGCGATTGCAAGAGCACTGGCGACCAATCCCAAGATTCTTTTGTGCGATGAGGCAACCAGCGCCTTAGACCCCACCACCACCAAGGCAATTTTAGCGCTGCTGAAAGAAATTAATGAGAAGTATGGCATTACAATTGTCATTATTACTCACGAGATGGCGGTGGTGCAGGAAATCTGCAGCCACGTGGCGATCATAGATGAAGGGGTGCTGGCGGAGACGGGGACGGTGGAAGAGGTCTTCCAAAGACCAAAGAGCAAAGCCGCCAAGAAGCTTGTCTTCCAAGGCGAGAGCGCACCCTATGAGGAAATGAAAGGGAAAAGATGCATCCGTATCGTGTTCACCAGCAATTCCTCCTTTGAGCCTGTAATCGCCAACATGGTTCTTGCATGCAAGGTGCCGGTCAATATCTTGCTGGCGGATACAAGGGATATCGGCGGGGTGGCGCACGGACAGATGATTCTTCAGCTCCCGGAGGATGATGGGGCAGCTGAAAAGATGATACAGTATTTAAAGAATAGAAAATTGGAAGTAGAGGAGCTCGATCATTATGTGGGATAAACAGATTATTATGATGCTGGTGGAAGGGACAGGCGTGACCCTTTACATGACCTTGGTTTCCACGCTGATTGCGTACATACTGGGGCTGCCCATGGGAATCACGCTGGTGGTGACTGCCCCCGGCGGATTAAAACCGAATAAGATTGTATATAAGATCCTGGATGTTGTAGTGAATATCGTAAGAAGCATCCCGTTCCTGATTCTTCTCGTGCTGCTGATTCCTTTTACAAGATTCATTGTGGGAAAGAGCTACGGTGCGACTGCGACCATCGTTCCGCTGTCCATAGCGGCGGCTCCCTTTGTGGCAAGGTTGGTGGAGTCTTCCCTTCTTGAAGTAGACCACGGCGTAGTCGAGGCAGCCCAGAGCATGGGCGCAAGCCTTTGGATGATTGTCTGGAAGGTTCTGCTGGTGGAGGCAAGGACATCCTTGATTGTGGGGGGAACGATTGCACTGGGAACGATTTTAGGATATTCAGCGATGGCTGGTACAGTTGGTGGCGGCGGTCTTGGAGATATTGCTATCCGTTACGGATACCACAGATATCAGGCAGACATCATGATCGTAACGGTAATCCTGTTGGTAGCGCTGGTACAGATTCTCCAGGTAATTGGAACAAAGCTTTCCAAGAAACTGGACAGAAGAATTACGGGTTAAACGAATTAATAATAGTTTTGCATACTTATAGTGGTGAAATAGAGGAGGCAGGAAAGAAGGAAGGTATGGCTGGCTACGGACTGCGCATAGGACGGTCCGTAGCCAGCCATACCTTCCTTCTTCCCTGCTGGTGCTACGCCAGCAATATACTCTTCGTATAAATTGCACAAAAATACAGTGGAAATCATGAGCACTAATGCAAATTGACAAGGTATGATTATGGTGTTACCATAAATTTAACACGTGTTAAATTTTCTGTAACACCATTTTTCTATTCTAAGGACACCTTGATGTTTGCGGCGGGGTCTTTGACTTTGTAGAAAGGGGGAACCTTATGGAAGAAATGAAGCGAATGACATTGGAAGAGATTGCAGCAGCAATCGGTATTTCAAGGACTACTATTTATAAGGTTCTGGCAGGGAAAGGTAATGTCAGCGAAAAGACCCGGCATACAGTTATGGAGGCGCTGGAACGTTACCATTACGTGCAGAATAAGAATGCACGGAACCTTGCCATGAACAGGCAGTATACCATTGGATATGCCGGATTCCGTTCCAGGAGCGCCAATTATTTTGCGCCCAAGGTCAGAGCTGGAATAGACAGGGCGGTGGAAGAGTTTGGGGATGACGGACTGCATGTGGTAATCGCGGAATTTGATGTGGAAAAGCCGTGGGAACAGGCGGAAGCGGTGGAGCGGATGCTGGTGCAGGGGATAAGGGACTTTGTACTTGCTTTTTCTGACGAACAGGTGATAGAAGTAATTTTGGAGCAATTAAAGCGTGAGGGCTGCCGGGTCGTGCTGCTCAGCCGTAATCTTGGAAAAGAACATGAAAATTACTATGTGGGAGTAGATTATTATAAAAGCGGTCAGCTCGCCGCCGAGCTTTTGGGCAAGATGCTTTCCGGGAAGGGGAAGGTATTTATACCGGTGACGGCGGAATATGGAGGCAATCAGGATATTCAGGCGAGGCTTGCAGGCTTTTTGAAAAAGTTGGAGGAGTATCCGGAGTATGAAGTGCTTCCCATCGTGCATGGACTGATGGAGGGAGAACGGGTGTATGAGGAGACGGTCTCCTGCATCGAAAGGGAGCCGGCACTTGTAGGCATTTTTGATTTGACTTACCGGCTTGACATGACAGCGAAAGCATTGCGTGACAGCGGCAGGTGGGATATCAAGTTGGTAGGTTTCGACCTTTACACAGAAATTGAAAAGGATATCGAGGATTCCACCATCGATGCGGTAGTCTATCAGGACTTGAGCAAACAGGCATATCTGGGGATGAAGATTTTATTTGAGGAGATGTGTGATGGAATCGTGCATGAAAAAAGGAATTTCTACTCCAAGCTGGAAATTATTATGAGCGGAAATCTCTGTTGTTTTAGGGATGAATAATAAGACAAATGAAAGGAGGCTATTATGCTGTATATTGGTGTTGATTTGGGAACCAGCGCAGTGAAGCTGCTGCTTATGGATGGGGAGGGAAAGATTCACAAGATTGTTTCCAAGGAATATCCTATTTTCTTTCCACAGCCGGGCTGGTCTGAGCAAAGACCAGAGGATTGGTTTTCCCAGACCATGGAGGGAATCAAGGAGCTGATTGCGGAGGTGGATAAGGATCAGGTCGCAGGAATCAGTTTCGGAGGTCAGATGCACGGGCTTGTGATTCTGGACAAGGAAGACAAGGTGATTCGTCCTGCGCTTTTGTGGAATGACGGTAGGACTTATGAAGAGTGCGATTATTTAAATAATGAAATCGGAAAGGAAAAACTTTCTGAATACACGGCAAACATTTCCTTTACAGGCTTTACGGCGCCTAAAATTTTATGGGTTAAGAACAAGGAACCGGAAAACTTTGCAAGGATATCCAAGATCATGCTGCCCAAGGATTATATCGCTTACAAATTGACGGGCGTGCACTGCACCGACCTGTCGGATGCGTCCGGTATGCTGCTGCTTGATGTGAAAAATCGCAGATGGTCGCAGGAGATGTGTGAGATCTGCGGTATCGGTGAAGAAATGCTGCCAAAGCTCTTCGAGAGTTACGAATGTGTGGGCACTGTGAAGGAAGAGATTGCAAAGGAACTGGGAATTCCGGCGACAGTGAAGGTGGCGGCAGGGGCGGGGGACAATGCAGCTGCGGCGGTTGGAACCGGAACGGTGGGAGAAGGCATGTGCAATATCTCACTTGGCACCAGCGGAACGATTTTCATTTCCTCTAAGAAGTTTGGGGTGGATAAATTTAATGCCCTTCACGCGTTTGCGCATGCAGACGGATACTATCATCTGATGGGCTGCATGCTCAGTGCGGCTTCCTGCAATAAATGGTGGATGGAGGATATCATTGGCACCGACGCTTATGCAAAGGAGCAGAAGGATATCGTGAAGCTGGGAGAGAATCATGTATATTTCCTGCCTTATCTGATGGGAGAGCGTTCTCCCCACAATAATCCTAATGCAAGGGGGACTTTCATCGGCATGACTATGGATACCACTAGGGCAGATATGACCCAGGCGGTGCTGGAGGGAGTGACATTTGCCCTGCGTGATTCCCTTGAGGTTGCTAGGTCGCTGGGCATTCATCTTGAGAGAACCAAGATTTGCGGCGGTGGGGCGAAGAGTCCTCTTTGGAAAAAGATGATTGCAAATATCTTAAATCTCAAGGTGGATGTGATTGAAAGCGAGGAAGGACCTGCGCTGGGCGGCGCTATGCTGGCAGCGGTGGCATGCGGGGAATATGAAAGCGTAGAGGCTGCGGCGAAAAAGATCGTGAAGATTGTTGACACCGTATACCCGGAGGAAGAGCTTGTTGCAAAGTATGAGGCGAGATATCAGCAGTTTAAGGAGATTTACCCTGCCTGCAAGCCTTTATTTGAAATCATTAAATAACAGCAATAAACGATTGAAGGAAAGGACGGAATATGAAATGAAGATTTACGACGTGACAGACGAGAGGTTTAAAAAGTACGGAAGAGTCGTGAAGAACATTGACTTTTCGGAACTTGTGAAAGTTCTGGAGGAAAGTACGCCGATGCCTGACGGGGTGGAGTATGTTCCAAGTCTTCCGGCGCTTGAATCGCTTCCGGTGACGGAAGAATTGACCGACAAAGCATACGGAGAACTTCCGATTCAGGTGGGATATTGCAATGGGCATAATTCTATGCTAAATGCACTGGAGTACCACAGGAGTTCGGAAATCAATGTGGCAGCTACGGATGCGGTTCTGATGTTGGGCTGTCAGCAGGATATCAGGGAGGATTTTACTTACGATACGTCTCTTGTTGAGGCATTTCTGGTTCCTAAGGGGACTGCAGTGGAAGTGTATGCAACGACGCTGCACTATGCGCCCTGCGGTGTGGGCGGCGCTGGATTCAAGGTTGTAATTGTCCTGCCGAAAGGAACGAACCTGGATTTGGAGGAAGGGCACGGGGGAGGTGAGGATACGCATTTGACTGCAAAAAATAAATGGCTTTTAGGTCACCCGGAAGGCGGACTGCCGGAGGGAAGTCCTATGGGGCTTGTGGGGAAAAATCTTTGCATCGATGCATAAGAAGATTATTGGCGTGGAAAACACGCTGGGAAAGTATGCTGGGGCAGTATGTTAGGATAGAACGCCAGGATGGCGGGAAAATGATAAATCATGTATGAAAAAGGAGGAAGGAAGAGTGAATAATCTACCAAAAGTCAAAATCGGAATCGTTGCGGTAAGCCGTGACTGTTTCCCGGAAGCGCTGTCTGTCAACAGAAGAAAAGCCTTGGTGGCAGCTTACAAGGCAAAATATGATGAAGCTGATATTTATGAATGCCCGGTCTGTATCGTGGAAAGTGAGATTCATATGGTACAGGCGCTTGAAGACATCAAAAAGGAAGGATGCAACGCTCTGTGCGTATATCTTGGAAATTTCGGACCGGAAATCTCTGAGACTCTGCTGGCAAAGCATTTTGACGGTCCAGCCATGTTTGTGGCTGCAGCAGAAGAAAGCCAGAATGATCTGGTGGGGGGACGCGGGGATGCTTACTGCGGCATGCTCAATGCAAGCTACAATTTAAAACTCCGCAATATCAGGGCATATATTCCTGAGTACCCGGTAGGAACGGCGGATGAATGTGCAGATATGATTCATGAATTTGTTCCTGTTGCAAGGGCAATCGTAGGATTAAGGAGCCTTAAGATCATCAGCTTCGGTCCTAGACCGCTTAACTTCCTTGCATGTAATGCGCCAATCAAGCAGCTTTACAATCTGGGTGTGGAAATCGAAGAAAACTCGGAATTGGATCTGTTTGAAGCGTTCAATAAACATGAAGGGGATGAGAGAATCCCGGCGAAGATCAAGGAAATGGAAGAAGAGCTGGGAGAAGGCAATCAGAAACCGGAAATCCTCTCAAAGCTGGCGCAGTATGAGCTGACCCTGCTTGACTGGGTGGAGGCGCACAAAGGGTATCGTGAGTATGTTGCCATTGCGGGAAAGTGCTGGCCTGCGTTCCAGACGCAGTTTGGTTTCGTCCCTTGTTATGTAAACAGCCGTCTTACCGGCATGGGGATTCCGGTATCCTGCGAAGTGGATATTTATGGATGCTTAAGCGAGTTCATCGGCGCGGCGGTGAGCAATGATGTTGTTACCCTGTTAGACATCAACAACACGGTGCCGGCAGATATGTATGAGGAGTCGATCAAGGGCAAATTTGATTATACGCATAAGGATACTTTTATGGGATTCCACTGCGGCAACACCTGCTCTAAGAAGCTGGCGTTCTGCAGTATGAAGAACCAGATGATCATGGCGAGATCCCTGCCGGTGGAAGTTACCAACGGTACGCTGGAAGGGGATATTGTGCCAGGTGAGATTACCTTCTATCGTCTCCAATCCACGGCAGACTGCAAGTTGCGCGGCTATATCGCACAGGGAGAGGTTCTTCCTGTGGCAACCAGGTCTTTTGGCGGCATCGGTGTATTTGCAATTCCTGAAATGGGAAGATTTTACCGTCATGTCCTGATTGAAGGCAACTATCCGCACCACGGCGCGGTGGCATTTGGTCATCATGGAAAGGCTTTGTTTGAGGTGTTCAAGTACATAGGAGTGGAGCTTGATGAGATCGGTTTCAATCAGCCTAAGGGAATGCTGTACAAGTCGGAGAATCCTTTTGCTTAAAAAAACGTTGAAATAAAAATATTTTTTGTCACTATTGATGATAGCATTTTAAAGCCTGTGTGATTATACTCTAGTTTGGTTGATCACATAGGCTTTTTAAACACAAGCGCCATAGAACTTGGCAGTTTTTTACTTGCAATAAAGATTATGTGCGGATGCAGGAGGATTTGATGATGGAATCGACGAAAGATATGACGGTAGGCTCTCCTATGAAATTGATTCTGGGGTTTTCGATTCCCCTTTTGTTTGGATTTTTATTCCAACAGTTTTATAGTGTGGTGGACACGATCATCGTGGGGCGTATCCTGGGTGTGAATGCACTGGCGGGAGTGGGCGCCACCGGTTCGATCAACTTTATGATTATTGGATTCTGCATGGGAGTATGCAGCGGTTTTGCCATACCCGTGGCGCATAAGTTGGTGTTAGTATATAAGTGTGGACAGAAAAAGT
>BLLW01000070.1 GCA_011959285.1 Lachnospiraceae bacterium
GGTGTGTTTACCATTGTCAAGCGATGCTACCATTCAAGATTGTAAAATCAATAAGAACATTGTTCCATTTTGTTGTAATTGTGAAAATCCACCATATAGTAAAGAGGAGAAAGCAAGATTGCTTTCTGATCATTTGTGTGAATCCAGAGGAACTTGTAGAGCATTAATGGATTTGAATGATGCGTGGGAAAACTTCCCATCAAAGGTACCGTATTTTAATTTTATTGATGACGAAAAAGGATTGCTGCCCGGAATTAATATGACATCAGTATTGTTTTGCAGGCATGGAGGATTAATCTATCCGGTTAGTTCGGGACAAGAATTTGATGTGCAAATTAATAGAAAAGTTGCGCTTCAGGATTCTACGCGTTTATTGATTATGAAATTAGAAGGAAGACCTTTTATAACTCCAAGGATAAATAGTGACGGGTCATTTACAGCTGGATATGGTTATGATTTTACGAAAGACAGTGATCCTGAATCGTTTGCAAGATATTTTGAGGTTGATGATTATGGGAATATTCAAGTAAAAAGAGATTTGACGGAGCAAGAGGTAAAAGAAAGTATTGATTTAGCAGCAGATAAAAAGGGTATTACTCAAGCAGTGGAAGGGTTTATAAATGGCGTGGGTTACGGAAATAGTGAAAAACCATTGGACATTAATCAGAATCAATATGACGCATTATTTAGTTATTTTTATTCAAATGGAGCCTTTGTTTTTACTGATGATGCATATAATTCATGGAAGGATAAAGGTGGTGAATATGAAGTGAGAGCAGAAGCAAGAAAAACACTAAAAGACTATATCATAAAAGAAAATGGGCATTACGAGGATAAGGTTATTATCAAATTATTTATTGAAAGTAAAGGCGCAAATATTAAGTACGATTACAAGGATAGAAGAACACAAGAAGCAGAGATATTTATATTAGATGAAGCAAGATGATTGCATTTGTGATAAAAGGGGAAAGGAAAAATATTGATTGTGAAATTGAATACAGCAGTAATGTTAATAGTATTGGCATTTGTATTTTGCGGGAATGGAGTTAAAAATGATTTAAATGATGAGAACTGGGAATATGATTGGGAATGGATTGTGAAACCTGAAGAATATGAAGACTGTTTTTTCCTAAATGAGGATCTTATAGCTGTGAAAAAAAGTAATGGAAAATACGGCATTATAGATTCAGAAAAAGAGTTTGTTTTTACACAGGAGTATGATGCAATAGGAAAATACAGCGAAGGCATTGCGTGCGTTCAAAATGATGGAAAATGCTTCTATATAAATCTGAATGGTGAAAAAATTACAGATGCCGTGTTTCAAGAAGTAAAATGTTTTCAGGAATCCAAGGGACCAGTGAAAATAAATGGGAAATGGGGATACATCAATGAAGAGGGAAGGGTGATAATAGCCTGTAACTTTGAGGAAGTGCATTTGTTTTATGAAGGGATGGCAGCTGTGAAACTAAAGGATAAATGGGGATTTATAAATTCTAAGGGAAAAGATGCAGTCACATGCATATACGATGAAGTCAGAGACTTTAAGGAAGGATGTGCAGCAGTCAGAAAAGGAGATAAGTGGGGATTCATTGATAAAGCAGGAAATATAATTGCGGAATGCGAGTATTCTCAAGTTAAGGACTTTTCAGAGAATGCAGCAGCAGTAATGAAGAATGGAAAATGGGGATTTATCAATCAGAGCGGTCAGACGATAATTCCCTTAATATATGACGATGCAGGCAGTTTTAGCGAAGGTAAGGCAGCAGTTAAACAGAACAAATATTTAGAAGGCTATATGGATGCATGGGCATATATTAACCCAAAAGGCGAAGTAGTGATAGACTTTTATCCTTATATGGCTGTGGAAGGGCGCATGCCGTGGGTAGGAGAATTTCATAACGGAATGGCATTTGTATCAGATGACTTTTATGGTGTGATTGATGAAGAGGGAAACTGGTTGTTTAATGGGCATGAATCTGAATTTTTCTTAAGTTCACTTGTATATGATGATGCGCATGATGCAATTCCGGCATATACTTATACAGATTCTTCCATGAAGGATAAAAAATATGGATTAGTGGGAATTGATGGGAAACAGCGCCTGGAGCCTGTTTTTGATTATGTAGACGGTATATGCGGTGATTATGTATGGATATCCAATGTCATAAATAATCAGTGGAAATATGGCATTATCAAACTTACTATGAAACAATATAATTAATTTCAAAATCCAGTTGACAAAACCATCCCTTTTGAATATGCTGATAATGTAAAAAGATTTTCTGTTCTCAAATCATCAGCAGAATATAAGATAAATGCAAGGAACGGAAAGAGTATATGATTCAGCATCAGATTCTGATGCCATTCGCGCAGAGAGGGAATGTCGGCGGCTGGAAGCATTCCTGGAATGAGAATCATAGAAGTGCATCCGGGAGCAGGTCCTGCGAATGAAGTAGCATGACACGTATTCACACGTTACGTGCAATAAGCGGAGGCAACATGCCTCTAAGTAGAGTGGAACCACGGATAACTTCGTCTCTAAACAAATAGAGAGAAGTTATCTTTTTTAATTTCTAAGGGTGATTTGAAATCAGATAAAGGAGAGATTTTGTGGGATTTATAAGTAAAATAAAAGAAGAGATTGCCGTCATCCGCCAGCGTGATCCGGCAATTCATTCCTCTATGGAGGTTTTTCTTTATCCAAGTTTTAAGGTCATGCTGCATTATCGGTTAGCCCATAAGCTGTATCTGAAAAAGCATTATTTTCTGGCAAGATGGGTTTCCCAGAGGGGCGTAAGAAAGACGGGAATCGAGATTCATCCCGGTGCGCAGATTGGCAGAGGATTTTTTATCGATCATGGCAATGGTGTGATTATTGGTGAGACGACCATTATCGGAGATAATGTGACCCTTTATCAGGGCGTGACCCTTGGAGGAACAGGAAAAGAGCAGGGCAAGCGCCATCCCACCATTGGAAACAATGTGATGATCAGTGCCGGGGCAAAAGTTTTAGGGTCATTTAAAATTGGAGATAACTCTAAGATAGGAGCGGGAAGCGTGGTATTGGAGGAGGTACCCCCTAATTCCACGGTAGTCGGTGTTCCGGGCAGAGTCGTAAAACGCAATAACCAGCTGCTTCCCCAGGAGGAACTTGACCAGGTGAATCTGCCGGACCCAATCAAGGAAGACTTAGGCAGCCTGCACCATGCCAACGCGGAACTGACCAACAGGATTATTGATTTAGAGAGAAAAATGCGCGAGATTGCAAGGCAGGATAATAAAAGCGTAATCAGGAAAGACGAATCATAAATTCTAAGAATTGTTAATTTTGCAATTCATAGAATCTATTGACAAGCGCATAATATTAACATACAATAATTGTACAATAAATAGAACAATTATTTGTACAGAAAGGAAGGCGATATTATGTTGGCAGTGAACTACTCTACCATTAGGAATAATTTAAAAACATATTGTGATGAGGCAACAGATAACAATGAAACAGTGATTGTCACACGCAAGGATGAGAAAAATGTTGTTATTTTGAGCTTGGAAAAATACAATCAGATAATGAAGGCAGCACATATTGGAAAAGACTTGTTTTAAGAGCGTAAAACGCTTTGGAATGGAGGAAATTATGAAAATTTACAACACACTGTCCAAACGGAAAGAAGAGTTCGAGCCTTTAGAGGAAGGCAAGGTAAAGATGTATGTATGCGGTCCCACCGTGTACAATCTGATTCATATCGGGAATGCCCGCCCCATGATTGTGTTTGACACCGTCAGAAGATATATGGAGCACAAAGGATATGAAGTGAACTTTGTATCAAACTTTACGGATGTGGATGACAAGATCATCAAGAAGGCAATCGAGGAAGGCGTTGACGCGTCGGTCATCTCGGAGCGCTATATTGCAGAGTGCAAAAAGGATATGCAGGCGATGAACGTCAAACCCGCCACCACCCATCCCAAGGCGACGGAGGAAATCTGCGGCATGCTGGATATGATCGGCACGTTGATTGAAAAAGGGCATGCATATGTGGCACAGGACGGAACGGTCTACTACAGGACCAGAAGTTTTAAAGGCTACGGAAAGCTGTCCCACAAGAATATCGACGACCTGCAGGGCGGAAACCGTTCTCTCTTAGTTACAGGAGAAGATCAGAAGGAAGACCCCCTTGACTTTGTCCTCTGGAAGCCCAAGAAGGACGGAGAGCCTTATTGGGAATCCCCTTGGTGCAACGGCCGTCCCGGGTGGCATATCGAATGTTCGGTGATGAGCAGGAAGTATTTAGGCGAGGAAATTGATATTCATGCAGGCGGTGAGGATCTGATCTTCCCCCACCACGAAAACGAAATCGCCCAGTCGGAGGCGGCAAACGGCAAGCCCTTTGCAAAATACTGGATGCACAATGCCTTTTTGAATATCGACAATAGAAAGATGTCAAAATCCGCCGGTAATTTCTTTACGGTAAGAGATATCAGCGAAAAATATGACCTGCAGGTGCTGCGCTTCTTCATGCTGTCAGCCCATTACAGGAGTCCCTTGAATTTCAGCGCAGAGCTGATGGAGGCGGCACAAAACGGTTACGAGAGAATCGTAACCAGCGTCACCAATTTAAACTATTTGCTTGAAAATGCTGCATCTGATACAATGAGTGAAGACGAGGAAAAGCTGGCACAGGAAGCAGAAGGCTACATCGTCGAATTTGATAAATCCATGGATGATGATTTTAATACGGCAGATGCAATCGCAGCTATTTTTGAATTGGTGAAGTTTGCAAATACAAATACCAAGCAGCCGTGCAGCAGGCAGTTCTTGCAGAGATTAAAGGAAGAAATCGTGATGCTTTCCGATATCTGCGGTCTTATCGTTGAGAAAAAGCAGGAAATGCTGGACAGTGATATTGAAGCTCTGATCAATGAGCGCCAGGCGGCACGCAGGGAGAAGAACTTTAAACGTGCTGATGAAATCAGAAACGAGCTGCTTGATAAGGGAATCATTCTGGAAGATACCCGTGAAGGAGTCAAATGGAAGAGAGCATAAGTCTGTTGACATTAATTAAAAAAAACTTTGCTTTAAAAGAGGTGGATATCAGGACATATTCACCTCTTACGCTTGCGTATATCGGCGACGCGGTATATGATTTGATTTTTCGCACAGTAGTTGTCCTTGAAGGCAATGCTTCCGCCAACAAGCTGCACAATAAGACCATTCAGTTTGTAAAGGCGCCTGCGCAGGCACTTTTAATAGAAGCAATTATGGAAGAACTTTTGCCTGAAGAACTTGCTGTCTATAAAAGAGGCAAAAATGCAAAGCCGTACACGATGGCAAAAAATGCGACTATGGGAGAATACAAGAGGGCGACAGGGTTAGAAGCGCTGATGGGATATCTTTACCTTACAGACCAGACGGAGCGGGCGCTACAACTCATCCAGATTGGTTTACATAACATCAACAAAGACAAATCAGGTGAAAGCAAATAAAAACAGCGAATACAAAGAAAAGATATGGATATAAATATTGATGAACAAAAGGAGGCAGTAAATTGGAGGAAGCAAGGCAGAGGATTAATGAATCTATTATAGAGGGAAGAAATGCTGTTATCGAGGCATTTCGTTCAGGAAGACCCATTGATAAGGTATACATACAGGATGGCTGCCAGGACGGTCCCATTCTCACCATCAAGCGGGAAGCGAGGAAGAAAGACGTACTGATAAAGTATGCGGCAAAAGAACGTCTTGACCAGATGTCCGAAACCGGCAAACATCAGGGTGTGATTGCCTGCGCGGCGGCTTATGAGTATGCGGAGATTGATGATTTATTCAAACTGGCGCAGCAAAAGGACGAGCCTCCTTTTTTCATTCTCCTGGATAATATAGAAGATCCCCATAACCTGGGCGCTATCATCAGGACGGCGAACTTAGCAGGGGCGCATGGGGTAATCATTCCAAAGAACCGGGCGGCAGGGCTTACGGCGGTTGTGGCGAGAACTTCGGCGGGCGCGCTCAATTATACGCCTGTGGTGAAGGTGACGAACCTTGCCAAGACCATTGAAGAATTGAAGGAAAAAGGACTTTGGTTCGTGTGTGCGGATATGGACGGCACCAGAATGTATGACCTTGATTTAAAGGGACCGATTGGGCTGGTGATAGGCTCAGAAGGGGAAGGCGTGGGACGGCTGGTAAAGGAAAAATGCGATCTGACAGCGGCGATTCCCATGAAAGGCGACATAGACTCTTTGAATGCATCTGTGGCAGCAGGGGTGCTTGCCTATGAAATCGTCCGTCAGAGATTGTTGTAGAAATGGCAGGGAGCAATAAAAAATTGTATGGAAAAGATAAATAAGATTTTGCTGGTGATGATTGCAATGGCAGGCATTATGCTTGCAGCAGTTGGAATTGACGAAGGAATGCAGGCATATGAGGCGTGGAAATGGGAAAGCGAGCGGCTGGTGCGGTATGAGCAGGCATATGCGGACGTGGCGGATATGCAGGTGACGATTAGCCAGATTTCCCAAGACCAGGAGGCGCTCACGGCATTTATCGCAGAGAATAGAGAGTATTTTGGAATGGAAGAAGTCGGCGGGGACTGGGGAGCTTTTTCAGAAGATGATTACATGCAGCCCCCGGAAACACCTGCGGAAGAAACGAATCTTTCAGAGATCTCCGGCGAAAATGCGGGCGTGACAGGAAGCGAACTGCCTGCAGATACAGATATAACAGGGAACGAATTGCCGGGGGATACAGATGTGACAGGAAATGAGCAGCCTGTGGATGCAGATGTGACAGGGAATGAACTGCCTGTAGTTGCAGATGTGACAGGAAATGCATTGCCGGAAGGCACAGACGTCACTGGGAACAGCAGCGTCTCCCAGAATCATATGGATGGGTATGACATTTCAGGAAATTTTGTTGGAGAAATTTCCGGCAATACCCTTGCTGAAAGACAGAAAATCCGCGGTTCCTACATGGAGACTCAGATGCAGAATAAGAAGGATCTGGAAGCCATAGCTTCAAGCCGGGCTGATTTTTCGGATATCTCTATTGCTTGTCTGGGGGACAGCATCACGGAAGCTGCAAATTTAAGTGATAAGGAAAATTATCAGCAATACGCTTACCCAACCAGATTAAAAGAGCTATTGCAGGCAGAGAGTGTGACGAATCTGGGAATCGGCGGTTCTTCCATCGGCAGATATTGGGCGAATGCCTTTGTGGACAGATACAAAGAAATTCCGGCAGATACAGATCTGATTCTTGTCATGGGAGGCACCAACGACGGTTTCTGCATGAGCGAAAAAGATATCGGCTCGATGGAAGAGCGGAAGGCAGGGACCTTTATTGGAGATCTGGACGAACTTATGAGAGGACTTAAAGAAAATTATCCAAATGCGGAAATTGTATTTGTGACGCCCCTTCCCAATGTGCTCCATGATATGCTTAAGAAAGAGAAAGATTATCTGTTGCCGCAGTCAGCACTTGTGGATGTGATCATCCAGCTTGCGACAGAGTATGATATTCCAGTAATCGATCTTTACAATTCTAATATGCTCGATACCCATGACGCGGCAGTCATTTACAATTATATGCCCGATGGTGTGCACTGCAACCCGGACGGCTATTCCGTTTTAGCAGAGCATATAGCTGCAGAACTTATTGAAATGTATGGAGGCGAAGATTTAGAAGGACAGGAAGGATGATATTTTGGAACAGACAGGATTTGGAAACAAAGATTATGAAAAATACAGCGACGAAGAGCTGATCGTACGCCTGCGTGACGGCGAATCCGCCATTACGGACTATATCATGGACAAATATAAAAACCTTGTGCGGAGCAAGGCAAAATCCATGTATATTTTAGGCGCTGACAGAGAGGACCTGATTCAAGAAGGCATGATCGGACTCTTTAAAGCAATACGCGATTATGACACCGGACGTGATGCCAGCTTTTTTACTTTTGCTGATTTGTGTGTATCGAGACAGATGTACACAGCTGTGCAGGCAGCGGGAAGACAAAAACACACCCCGCTCAACACTTACATATCCCTCTATGCCAACGCCTCCGAAAATGGAGGATTAGAAGGCGGAGAAGAACGAGAACTGATTGACAGCATGCTGTCGCAATCAGAGCAAAATCCGGAAGACCTCCTGATTGACAGAGAAAATGTGGAACGCTTGGAAAAAATAATAGAAAAGGAGCTCAGTCCTTTTGAAAACCAGGTCCTGGATTTATATCTTACCGGAATGAAATACAATCAAATTGCAAAGGTTTTGGGGAGAGACGATAAATCTACAGATAATGCTCTCCAAAGAATCAAGACAAAATTAAAAAGAGTGATTTTACGATAAGCAGGCAGGAAAAGTGGAGGAATAAAATGGACAGACCTATTACAACATTATTTATGCTAATGTCTGTTGATGGCAAAATCAGCACTGGCGCATCAGACAATTTAGACGTGGATAGGGATTTCCCTAAAATAGTAGGAGTTAAAGAAGGATTACATCAATATTATGAAATAGAGCAGACAACAGATTTATGGTCGCTTAATTCCGGAAGAGTGCAAGCCAAACTCGGCATTAACACAGCGGACATGCCAAAGAAAACGCCTGTCTCCTTTGTTATAATTGATAATAATCATTTAAAGGAACATGGCGTACGCTATTTTTGCGCTTTATCGAAACAATTTGTGCTGGTTACATCCAACGAAAAACATCCGGCATTTGAAATGGAAGAAGATAATCTCCAGATCATCTATCAAAATGAACTATCATTGAAAGAAGTTCTTGCAAAACTCAAATCAGAATATAGTTGCGAGAGAATAACGATACAAACCGGCGGTACATTAAACGGTCTTTTTCTTCGTGAAAAGCTGATTGATTACGTTGATATTGTCGTAGCGCCTGTATTAATTGGCGGTAAAGATACATCTACTTTAATTGATGGAAAATCTTTATTGTCAGAAAGCGAATTATCAAAATTAGGCGTGTTGAAATTGCAAGAATGTGCAGTCTTGGAGAACTCATATCTAAGATTACGCTATGAGGTGATTCAATAAATGCTATATTAGCCCCCCAAGTATTAAATAAGCATAAAAAATGGGGAGCGAATATTGACACGTGCTAGGTTTGACAATATACTAAAACATGTTGACGGCAAATCTGACTGACTGGTCGGACGGGCATTGCGGTGTCATGGACGGAATGGAGTGGGCGTTTGGACGCGCACTTTTTCTGAGTATAAATTTGGATAAGGAGCGGATACATATGTTATCAAAGTTTAGTGTTAAAAAGCCATATACGGTGCTGGTGGCGGTGGTGCTGGCGATTGTTTTGGGAGTGGTGGCGTTTACCAGGATGACCACCGACTTGCTGCCCAATATCAGTCTGCCTTATGTGATTGTGATGACCACTTATCCGGGGGCAAGTCCGGAGACGGTGGAGATGGTGGTTACGAAACCGGTGGAATCGTCTATGGCAACGGTGAGCAATATTGAGAGCATTCAATCCATATCCAGTGAAAATTATTCCATGGTAGTCTTGGAGTTTGCGCAGTCTACGGATATGAATGCGGTATCTTTGGAAATCCGGGAGAACCTGGACCAGATTAAGAGTTTTTGGGACGATTCTGTGGGCAATCCCATTATCATGAAGCTCAATCCGGACATGCTGCCTGTTATGATTGCAGCAGTGGGCGCCAATGATATGGACGCCGCCCAGATAACGGCGATGACGCAAAATACGATTATTCCTGAACTGGAAAGTATTGAAGGCGTTGCCTCTGCAAGCGCCACAGGGCTTCTTGAGGAAAGCGTGAGCGTTGTCATCAGACAGGAAAAGATTGATAAGATCAATGAGCAGGTGTTCGGCTCCATTGATGAGGAAATAGAGGAAGCCCGGGAAGAATTGGAGGAAAATCGTCAGGAGGTCTATGACGGACAGGCAGAGATCAATGATGCCCGGAAGGAACTTGCAGATTCCCGGCAGACTTTGACAGACAGTCAGCAGGAACTGGATGATACCCGCAAGGAACTAGAAGACGGAAGGAAAGAAATAGCGGATGGCAAGACAGAAATTGAAGAAAACAGGCTGAAATTGGAGGAAGGCAAGAGTGAGCTTTCCAATAAAAAGGATGAGGCGGCAAAGGAACTTGCTGCGGCGGAGACCAAACTTTTAACCGCCAAGGCTGAGGCGGAGGCAGCCAAAGTGCATCTTACTCTTGAAATTACCCAGATGAAGACCATGCTGGAGGAGGCGGAAAAGAATCTGGAAGGCACAGGAGGAATCTTAGATTCTCTTCTGCCGGAGGGAATGCCGTCAAAGGAAGAGATTGAGCAGGGAATCAGTGAAGCAGAGGAACTAGAAGGGCTTTTGGCGGGGGAAGACGACAGCAAATTGTATGGGGATTTGGACGAGGAGGTAAGAGTAAGGGTAGAGACCTTCCTTGCACCGGATTTTGCACCTACAGATACGACCATGGTGGGAGAGGTCAAAGCATTGATCAGCAATAAGAAGACGATGCTGGAAGGACAAAAGGAGGTCTGGGACCGGATAGAGGAACAGATGGGGAGCCAGTCCGCGGCGATACAGCAGCTTATAGACACCTACAAAAAGTCTATAGAAGAGATGGAGATAAAAGTTTCTGAATTGGATAACAACATTGCCCTGATTGACAGTGCGTTGAGCCAGTTATATATTGGCAACATGCAGGCGGCGACCGAGATTGCCAATGCTCAGACCACCATCAGTCTGGGGGAACTGCAGATGAATCTTGCAAAAACACAGCTTGAGGCAAGTGAAAAACAGCTGGAATCAGGGGAGAAGCAGTTAGAAAGCGGGCAGGAGCAGATCGATTCCGGATGGGAGCAGATCAGGGACGGAGAAAAGCAGTTAAATGATACCGCTAAACAGCTGGCAGATGCCTTAGAGCAGATTAAGGATGGAGAGAAGCAGTTAGAAGAGGGCAGGGAGGACGCCTATAATAAGGCAGACATGAACAGCATTCTGACGGTAGATACAATAGAGGCGTTGTTACAGGCACAGAACTTTTCCATGCCGGCAGGTTATGTGACGGAGGAGGGAATCTCTTTCCTGATCCGTGTGGGAGATAAGCCTGAGGCTGTGGAAGAATTGAAAAAAATGCCCCTTTTGAATCTTGAGATGGAGGGCGTGGATATTATTACCTTAGAAGATGTGGCGGATGTGTTCATGACAGACAACTCAGGGGATATCTATGCAAATGTAAACGGGGCGCCGGGAATCATGGTGACAATCCAGAAGCAGACAGGCTATTCTACCGGAGACGTCTCGGACAAGATTCTTGATAAGTTTGGCAAGTTAATGGAAGAGAATGACGATTTGATGCTCATTACCCTGATGGATCAGGGAATTTACATCGACCTTGTCATGGATTCCATTATCAACAATATTCTTTTTGGAGCGGTGCTGGCAATCTTGATTCTGATTTTGTTTCTAAAGGATTTAAGACCTACAGCGGTTATCGCCTGCTCAATTCCGATCAGCTTGGTTACGGCAATCGTCTGCATGTATTTCAGCAATGTGACGCTGAACGTCATATCCTTGTCAGGGCTTGCGCTGGGAATTGGTATGCTGGTGGATAATTCTATCGTGGTCATCGAAAATATCTATCGAATGCGCAATATGGGGTATTCGGCGAAGGAAGCGGCGATAGAGGGCGCCGGGGAAGTGGCAGGAGCGATCATGGCATCCACGCTGACTACGGTGTGCGTATTTTTGCCTATTGTATTTACGGAAGGCATTACCAGACAGCTGTTCGTAGATATGGGGCTGACCATTGCCTACTCCTTACTGGCAAGTCTTGTCATAGCGCTTACTGTGGTGCCGGCAATGTCCTCCAAGGTACTGGTAAGGACAAAGGAGCAAACGGACGGAAAGTTATTTACAGGTTTGATGAAGGTGTATGAGAAACTGCTGCAGCTGGCGCTTCGGTTTAAGCCTGTGGTGTTCATCCTTGTGGTGGTGTTCCTGGTGGCAAGCGCTGTGGCATCTTATGCAAAAGGAACTGCGTTTATGCCGGATATGGATAGTACCCAGTTTACCATCACAGTTACACTGCCTAAGGATACTCCTCTTGCGGAGACGGCACAGGTGACGGATGAGGTGGTCAAGCGATTGATGGCGAGAGAGGAGATTTCAGACGTGGGCGCAATGACGAGCACATCGTCTTTGTCCATGCTCACAGGCGGCGGAAACACAGTGACCAATGAGACTATGATCTATGTCACCTTAAGCCGGGACAAAAAGAAATCCAATGATGTGATTGCAGATGAAATCATGGAGGAAATGACAGATATATGTGAGACGGAGGAAGCGGAAATCGTCATCGATACCTCATCCATGGATATGAGCGCCATGGGAGGAAGCGGCATTACTGTGGAAGTGAGAGGGCGTGATCTCGATAAACTTCAGGAGATTGCTTCTGACATTGCAAGGATTGTTGAAGGCGTGGAGGGAACTGCCAATGTGTCTGATGGTCTGGAGGAATCCACAGGAGAGATGCGGGTCATCATCGACAGGGATAAGGCGATTGAATATGGTTTGACGGTTGCAGAGATATTCCAGCAGGTCTATGCAAAATTGGAGGAGGCTTCAAGCGCAACCACATTGGAGGCGCAGGAAGCGGAGTACAGTATTTATGTGAAGCATGCCGGAGATATGGAATTGACCCGAGCGCTTACAAAACAGATTGAACTGGATTGCACAAGGCAGGACGGAACCAAAGAAAAGGTACCGCTGTCGGATGTTGCACTTTTTCAGGATACGATTTCGCCCAAATCGGTAAACAGGACCGATCAGAATAGATATATTGCCGTGTCTGCCGAGATTGCAGAAGGCTATAATGTAGGGCTGGTATCGGATGTATTGGAGCGGAAATTAGCGCATTACAATGTGCCTGCGGGTTATTCACTGGTGATGAGCGGTGAAAATGAGACCATCACGGACGCTATGGAACAGTTGTATTTGATGTTGATCTTGGCGTTGATTTTTATGTATCTGATTATGGTTGCTCAATTTCAGTCCCTGCTGTCGCCATTTATCATCATGTTCACCATTCCCCTTGCCTTTACAGGAGGGTTTTTAGGATTAGTCGTCAGTGGAAGCGAGCTTAGCGTAATCGCACTGATCGGGTTTGTAATGCTTTCCGGTATTATTGTCAATAATGGTATTGTGCTGGTGGACTATATGAACCAGCTGCGTGGGGAAGGCATGGAAAAAAGAGAGGCGATTCTAACGGCGGGAAGAACCAGACTGCGCCCTGTGCTGATGACGGCGCTGACCACGATTCTTGCGTTGTGCACCATGGTCTTTAGCAAGGATATGGGATCAGAGCTGGCAAAACCGATGGCGGTGGTCACCATTGGAGGACTTATCTACGGTACTTTGCTTACGCTGGTGGTGATTCCTTGTATTTACGATATTTTCTCAAGAGAGAAGAAAGAAAAGAAGGATGGCGGATGGAAGGGGCTTTTGAAAAAGAAGGCACAGCAGAAAACGGAAGAAGAAATGGGAGAGGAGTAAGTTATGGACAGCACAGGATTGTCACCTAAGATGACGGCTGTATATCAGGCGGTCATTGAACTGTTTACGGAAGGAGCAGATTTAAACAATCTGACAGTTGCCGAGATAACCGCCAAAGCAGGGATTGGAAAGGGTACTGCTTATGAGTATTTTTCCAATAAAGAGGAAATGATTGCCGGGGCGCTCTTCCATGAAATGAAAAATGCATGTCAGAGCCTGTGCAGGCGCTTTGAGCAGGAGAAAGATCTGTGCGCAAAGGTCGATTTCATTTTGATGGATATGGAAGAACACTTTGCCAATACCAACTGCTTTTTCCGTGCCCTGCATGTTTTGATGGATCATTCAGCAATCAGTGCCAAGCTGCGGGAAATGGTCAGGACAAAGAGGGAAGATGAAATCTTGATCATGGATATGATACGCATGCTTATAGACAAGGAGATGGAGGACGTAAAGGGACTGACGGGGGAGGACAAGGAGTATCTGATGATGATGGTCCTATCCAAAATCATCTGTTTTGCCCTTTATCAGTTCGGAGCAAAGCACGAATTACATTTAGAAAGCGGCGCTATGCGGGCATTGATCTGCAGGAATATCAGCCGTGAAGTAGAAAGTTTCAGGACAGGTATGATAGGAGTATAATTATGGGAATCTGCTATATCGTTGGAGCCGGAGCGTTCGGAGCCGGAATGTTTTACCCTACAGAAGAAGATTTGGTGATTGCCTGTGATGGAGGGTATGACGCTTGCGTCAAAAGGGGAATCAGGATGGATCTTGTGGTTGGGGATTTTGATTCTCTTGCCTATGTGCCAGAGCATCCGGGCGTAGTCCGTCTGACGCCTGAAAAGGATGACACAGATGCCGGGTGGGCGTTGAGGGAAGGTTTAAAGCTTGGCTACCGCGAATTTGTGATCTATGGAGGCACAGGGGGAAGAATTTCTCATACCATTGCCAATATTCAACTGCTCACAGATCTTGCTGCGAAAGGAGCAAAGGGGATTTTGGTGGGGGAACAATCTTGGTATCGGGTCATTTGCAATGAAGAGATTTGCTTTGGAGCGGAGGAGAAAGGATTCCTTTCTGTATTCTGCCTCGGAGAAAAGGCCGAAGGGGTCTTTGAAGAAGGGCTTAAATATTCATTAAACAATGCCGTCTTAAGGAAGGAATATCCTGTGGGCGTGAGCAATGAATTTATAGGAAAAGAAAGCAGAATCTCAGTGAAAAATGGCACGCTGCTGCTGGTCTGGGAGGCAAAGGAGCAATGAGAAAAGCAGGAAAGATATGGGCAGCAGGACTTTTATTGCTGCTATTAATAAACGGATGTGGGAAGGCACAGACCATGGGGAGCGGAGAAGAGATATACCGAGAAGATACTTTTTCTTTTGTCGATGATCTGGGGCGGGAGGTGACGGTTGGAAATCCTGAACGGGTGGCGGCTTTGATTGGAAGTTTTACGGATATATGGCTGCTTGCGGGCGGAACGGTGACTGCCGCCGCTAATGATTCATGGGAAAGTCTTAACCTGCCTTTAGGAGAGGATGTGGTGAACTTAGGCAGTATTCAGGAGCCTGATATTGAAAAATTGATTGCATCACAGCCGGAACTGGTGCTTGCCAGCGCCAATACCGATGCAGACCTTGAGATGGAGGAAATTTTAAAACAGGCAGGAATACCGACAGCTTATTTTGCGGTTTCCAGTTTTGAGGAATATCTTCACATGCTGGATATCTGCACGCAAATCACAGGGAGAAGAGACTTATACGAGGAAAATGGTCTGAAAGTACAGGAACAGATTGAGAAAACGAGGGAGCGAATAGACGGCAGCGCGCCGAAGGTGCTGTTCCTTCGTGCCTCTTCATCAAGCGTGAAGGCAAAGGGAAGCGAGGGAAACGTGTGCGGAGAAATGCTTTCGGATTTGGGATGCATCAACATTGCAGACAGCGATCAGACACTTTTGGAGGATCTTAGCATGGAAGCAATTATTGCTGCAGATCCTGATTACATTTTTGTGACATTTCAGGGAAACAATCAAGAGGCGGCAATGCAGAACGTGGAGGAGATGCTTTTGTCAAATCCGGCATGGACATCTTTAAGCGCTGTAAAAGAAGGAAATTACCATTTGTTGGATAAACGTCTTTATAACTTAAAACCGAATGCAAAATGGGGACAAGCGTATGAGGGACTGGCTGATATTCTTTATCCGGCGAAATAAAGCGGAGGGGAAGGAGATTTGAGATGGGATATTTTCCCTTTTTTATGGATATAGAAGGAAAGAAGGGGGTGATTATAGGAGGGGGCGCTGTGGCAGCCTGGAAAGTGGGGAAATTACTGCCTTTTTCCCCCAATCTTACAGTCATTGCCCCTTTCATTCTGCCGGAATTATTAGAAAATGCTGCGATTGTCTGTAAAAAGCGGATGTTTAAGGAAGAGGACCTGGATGGAGTTATGTTTGTAGTCGCAGCGTCAGATAATCAGGAGGTTAATAGTCGTGTGGCAGCGCTTGGCAAGGAAAGAAATCTTTTGGTGAACGTAGTGGATGATGCGCAGGCATGCGGATTTATATTTCCTTCCTTAGTGAAAGAGGGAAAGTTGACCATCGGCATTTCAACAAAAGGGGCAAGTCCACAAGTGGCGTCAGCAATCAGAAGCCAGGCGGCAATGGCGCTTCCCTGCCAGATGGAAGAAATCCTGGATTATCTGGGAGAGCTTCGGGAATATGCAAAGGAACAGATGCCGGATTCCGGCATGAGGAGCGCATTTCTGAAGGAAGCGGCGGATCTTTGCATGAAAAAGGGAAGCCCACTTACAAAGGAGGAAGAAAAGTGCCTTTTGGAGAAAGAAGAGTCGGAAGGAAGTGTTACGCTGGTAGGGGCAGGATGCGGACCATTTGATTTGATAACGGTAAGAGGTCTGAATGCCCTGCGCCATGCACAGGTATTGGTGTATGATGATCTGCTGGATGAACGACTGATTGCACACGCGGCGGAAAGCTGTGAGAGGATTTATGTGGGAAAGCGGAGCGGAAAGCACAGCATGCCTCAGGAAAAGATAAATGCACTATTAGTAGAAAAGGCAAAGCAGGGTAAGCAGGTGGTAAGGTTAAAGGGCGGCGACCCCTTTGTCTTCGGACGGGGCGGCGAAGAAATTCTTGCACTCAAGGCGGAGGGAATCAGAGCGAAGGTAATTCCCGGAGTAACTTCTGCGATTGCCCTTCCGCAAGAGGCAGGGATTCCGGTGACCCACCGGGGATTAAGCAGAGAGTTTCATGTCATAACAGGACATGCTTCAGATCAGGGGGACAGTTTTCTTAGCAATATGAAAACGTATGCCTCGCTTCAGGGAACACTGGTCTTTTTGATGGCATTTACACATCTTGAAGAGATTGTGCGGGAACTGATCAGATATGGCAAAAATCCGGACACGGCTGCCGCTGTGGTGCACGGAAATTTTGACGGAAGTCAAATTACCGTGCGGGGTACACTTGCAGACATCACGCAAAAGGTGAAAGAAGCAAAGATGGAAACGCCAGCGGTAATTGTAATCGGCGCATGTGCCAAGTTGGAGCTTTGCGGGCAATAAGCAAGAGACCTATGCATGGCATCTGACATGCTTTATTCAAAAAAGTAATAGATTCCATCGGCATCTTCAAAGCGTTTCCAACTCATGTGAAATACATCTTCAATCACATTCTGCCTGAGACATTCTGCGGGAGTGGCGCAGGCGGCTATTTTTCGCTCTTCCATTACCACCAGATAATCTGAAATCTGCAAGGCATGGTTCAGATTATGAAGCGTCAGGATAATGGTTTTCTTTTGGCTTCGGAGTTTATCAAGAAGAAGCATGAAATCTCTTTGGGCAGGCATATCCAGATAAGTGGTAGGTTCGTCGAGCACGATTACGTCACAGTTCTGGGCAAGCGTCATGGCAAAGAAGACCCGCTGTCTGATGCCTCCCGAGAGGGTGTCGGCATATTGATCTGCATAGGGTGTCACGTCGGTAAAGTCCATAGCCTTCGCTACTAGGTCAATATCCTCTTTCGATTTTTTCCGCGCAAAACCAAGATAGGGAAATCGCCCATGCTCCACAAGAGTCCTTACGGGCAGAGTGGGGATGACCCTTCGCACTTGGGGCAGAAAAGAAAGCTTTCTGGCGCGCTCTTTGGGGGAGAATTTAAGGAAATCTTCTCCATGCAGAAAGATATTGCCTGAGGTGACCTTAGATACGCCGTTGAGGCACTGTAGCAGGGTGGTCTTTCCACAGCCGTTAGGTCCGATAATGGTGGTAATCTTTCCCTCAGGAAAGGATAGGGAGATGTCTTCAAGGATCGGTGTTCGCTGACAGGAGACAGATACATTGCGGTATTCAAGCATTGATTCGACGCCCTCCTTTCTTTTTCAGTAAAAGGTATAAGAAAAACGGTCCTCCAATAAAAGCCATCAAAATTCCGGCAGGAAGTTCAAAAGGGGCAAACAAAATCCGCCCTGCAAGGTCGCAAAAAAGAACGAAGCTGCCGCCTAAAAGCGCAGAGCAGGGGAGAAGAAAGCGGGCGTCATTGCCGAATAATTGCCTGCAGATATGGGGAACAATCAATCCCACAAAGCTTAATAGCCCTGCATAGCTGACCACGCAGCCCGCCATGACGCTGGCAAGGAGCAAAAGCAGGAATCTTGTAAGGGAAACTTTAAGCCCTAGAGAGCGTGCGATATCGTCCCCAAGCCCTAACAGATTTAAAGAGCGTGCAAAAAGAAGGGACAGGCAAAATGCTGTCAGGATGCAGATGCACGGAAGAATAAGTTTTCTTAAAGTGAGACCGGATAAGGAGCCGATCATGAAGGAAGTAAGATTGATGGAAATCTCCGTATCCAGCAATTTCAGGGTATTGATTCCCGCATTGAAAAAGCTGGAAATGGTGATTCCTGCAAGCACGATGGTGGTCCGGGAACTGTCCGCCAGATAGGCAAGGGCAAAGACAAAAAGGCTGGTCACTAAGGCGCCGCAGAACGCAAAAGGCGGCAGCAGATCAGAATGAGCGGGGAACAGCATCATGGCAAGCATCACCGCAAACCCGGAACCAGAATTGACGCCGATGGTGTTGGGGCTTGCCAGGGAATTGTTCATCACGCCCTGTAAGATGACACCGGCGCAGGCAAGCCCTATGCCTGCAAAGCATCCGCCTAAGACGCGGGGAATGCGCACCGCTGTAATCAGTGTATAAGCGGTGGAATCTGTGCGCTTAGCAGTGAACGCATGGAGAACTTCGCTGGGGGGGAGGAAGACGCTTCCAAATAAAATGCCGGCAAAGGCAGATACAAGGAGCAGAATGCATAGGAGGAGCAGGATAAGGGATTCATTCTTTTTTTTGAAAATGCATGTAGCTTTCATTGTATGGACTCCAATAAGAAATATATATATGAGTAATTGCCATGGGGCAGCATTTTTAAACTGGTAATGAAAAAGAAAAAGTCTAGCGCTGCCAGACTTTCCAAAGAACTTTATGGGGAGTTCTGTAATATATTTGATGTCAAGAAATCATCTGCAATTTTTCTGAATGTTCAGAAACAACTTTGGTCATTTTGTTGATCTCCTATTTGTGAATAGAATATAGCATCAAGATTATAGCATGGAAATGAAGGAAAGTCTATTATAAATTTTTACTATTCAGGTAATGATTCTGACTTGATTTTCTTGGTGGTTTTTTTCGACACCATTTAAATAAGAGGCATTTATTTTACCATTATTATGGACAATGATATTTCGTCTGTAATATACTTCCTTAAATTTGGGGAACACTTCCTTCAAATTATCAAAATTAATTTTATGTTTTTCTTTCAAAATGGTTGATTATCTCAAAAAAGCCTTGATTTACGGGCATACAAGCAGGATTTCAAGCTGAATTTACTACCAATTTACTACTTTTGAGGGAAAGAGCCTTGATATGCCGCCCGGAACCCTGCCAGCCCAGCCACCAGCACACAGCATTGAGAAAGAATAAATGAAAACTGAATACGACGCATACGCGGCGTTTCTCTATCCCAACACGGGAGAACAGGAACGCCGCTTTTTAGTACCATATAAGTGT
>BLLW01000071.1 GCA_011959285.1 Lachnospiraceae bacterium
GCTCTAACCAACTGAGCCACCGGGCCAACGCTTAAAAATATATATTTCGGCGGTTATGACAGCCAAAAGAATGGACCTTCGGGGACTCGAACCCAGGACCGACCGGTTATGAGCCGGTTGCTCTAACCAACTGAGCTAAAGGTCCGCATAAATAAATGACTCCGACGGGAATCGAACCCGTGTTACCGCCGTGAAAGGGCGATGTCTTAACCGCTTGACCACGGAGCCTTATCCTTCCTTTTAGGATCCGATACCTCTTCGCCAGCCTCTCTTCTTCTGCTGGCAGCTCCCCGAGTAGGGCTCGAACCTACAACAACTCGGTTAACAGCCGAGTGCTCTACCATTGAGCTATCGAGGAAAATTGATTCACCTCCAGTGAACCATCAGATTCGCCTGCGGCGAACTTGGGAACATCTTCCCTTTGAAGGCCGTGCCCTCAAAACCGAATACCAGGTTCCATACCTTCCTTACATCTTCACTATATCTGTGGTTAAGCTTCCGGTCTATTAGTATCCGTCAGCTGAACACATCACTGTGCTTACACCCCGGACCTATCTACCTCGTAGTCTCCAAGGGACCTTCGTCTATTGACCCGGATATCTCATCTCGAGGGGGGCTTCACGCTTAGATGCCTTCAGCGTTTATCCCTTCCGGACTTGGCTACTCTGCCATGGGACTGGTTCCCAGCAGATGCACCAGCGGTCCGTCCATCCCGGTCCTCTCGTACTAAGGACAGCTCCTCTCAGATATCCTGCGCCTGCGCCGGATAGGGACCGAACTGTCTCACGACGTTCTGAACCCAGCTCGCGTACCGCTTTAATGGGCGAACAGCCCAACCCTTGGGACCTGCTACAGCCCCAGGATGCGATGAGCCGACATCGAGGTGCCAAACCACTCCGTCGATGTGAACTCTTGGGAGTGATCAGCCTGTTATCCCCAGGGTAGCTTTTATCCGTTGAGCGATGGCATTCCCACTTAATACCACCGGATCACTAAGTCCTAGTTTCCTACCTGCTCCACCCGTCGGTGTCGCAGTCAAGCTCCCTTATGCCTTTGCACTCTCCGAATGGTTTCCGTCCATTCTGAGGGAACCTTTGAGCGCCTCCGATACCCTTTCGGAGGCGACCGCCCCAGTCAAACTCCCCGCCAGACATTGTCCCCCGCCAGGCTCACTGGCGCAGGTTAGAAATCCAATACTGCAGGGGTGGTATCCCAACAGCGGCTCCATACGGACTGGCGTCCCTACTTCTTAGCCTCCCACCTATCCTGTACATACAGCATCGAATCCCAGTATCAAGCTGGAGTAAAGCTCCATGGGGTCTTTCCGTCCTGGCGCAGGTAGCCAGCATCTTCACTGGCACTTCAATTTCACCGGGTGCATTGTCGAGACAGCGCTCAAATCATTACGCCTTTCGTGCGGGTCGGAACTTACCCGACAAGGAATTTCGCTACCTTAGGACCGTTATAGTTACGGCCGCCGTTTACTGGGGCTTGAATTCAAGGCTTCGTTTCCTGACCTCTCCTCTTAACCTTCCAGCACCGGGCAGGCGTCAGCCCATATACCTCACCTTCCGGTTTTGCATAGACCTGTGTTTTTGCTAAACAGTTGCTTGAGCCTATTCTCTGCGGCCCCATTCCTGGGGCACCCCTTCTCCCGAAGTTACGGGGTCATTTTGCCGAGTTCCTTGACAATGCTTCTCCCGCCGGCCTTAGGATCCTCTCCTCATCCACCTGTGTCGGTTTACGGTACGGGTACGCCATGAGCCATAGCGGCTTTTCTTGGCACATGCTCTGCGGGCTTCGCTACTTCCTTTCGCTACACGTCGCGGCTCCGGTCTTGCTGCACGGCTTTTCCTGCACAGCCCCTCTTCCGCTTGTACCGGTCTTCCCTTTCCCGGCTCCCGCTTCCCACATGCGTCCCCACAGTTCTGTCATGACGCAGTACAGGAATCTCCACCTGTTGTCCATCGGCTACGCCTTCCGGCCTCGCCTTAGGCCCCGACTTACCCGGGGCAGATCAGCTTTACCCCGGAATCCTTGGATATTCGGCCTGGAGGATTCCCACCTCCATCTCGCTACTCATTCCGGCATTCTCTCTTCCTGACGCTCCACTGCTCCTTACCGGTACAGCTTCGCCGCGTCAGCAATGCTCCTCTACCGATCATGCCCTTGCATGATCCCCGGGCTTCGGTGGCGTGTTTCAGCCCCGGACATTTTCGGCGCAGGACCTCTCGACTAGTGAGCTATTACGCACTCTTTGAATGTGTGGCTGCTTCTGAGCCAACATCCTAGCTGTCTTCGAAATCCCACATCCTTCTCCACTTAACACGCACTCCGGGACCTTAGCCGCGGGTCTGGGCTCTTTCCCTTTCGACTGCCCGACTTATCTCGTGCAGTCTGACTCCCGTACTCTTCCTGTATGGCATTCGGAGTTTGATATTCTTCGGTAAGCTTTGACGCCCCCTAGGAAATTCAGTGCTCTACCTCCATCAGGCATATACGAGGCTAGCCCTAAAGCTATTTCGAGGAGAACCAGCTATCTCCGGGTTCGATTGGAATTTCTCCCCTATCCACACCTCATCCCCACCCTTTTCAACGGATGTGGGTTCGGTCCTCCACCACCTTTTACAGCGGCTTCAACCTGGACATGGATAGATCACCCGGTTTCGGGCCTGCAGCATCCGACTCTGCCGCGCTCTTGACGCTCGCTTTCACTTCGGCTCCGCCACTTCATGGCTTAACCTCGCCGGATCCCGCAGCTCGCCGGACCGTTCTACAAAAAGTACGCGGTCGCGCTCTTATGGCGCTCCCACAGCTTGTAAACACAGGGTTTCAGGTTCTCTTTCACTCCCCTCCCGGGGTCCTTTTCACCTTTCCTTCACAGTACTGTTCTCTATCGGTCACTGAGTAGTATTTAGCCTTGCGGGGTGGTCCCCGCTCCTTCCTACAAGGTTCCACGTGTCTCGTAGTACTCTGGATCCTGCCTTGCTGCCTCCCGTTCCACGTACCGGGCTCTCACCTTCTATGGCCGGTCTTCCCAGGACCGTTCCGTTACAGTCGGCAGTCAATTATGCAGTCCGAACCCCGCCATGCTCGCATGACGGTTTGGGCTCTTTCCCTTTCGCTCGCCGCTACTCAGGAAATCGATCAAGCTTTTATGCTTGTTTTCTTTCTCTTCCTCCGGCTACTTAGATGTTTCAGTTCGCCGGGTTCCCCTCCATGGCCTATGGATTCAGCCATGGATACGCAGGGTTCTCCTGCGTGGGTTTCCCCATTCAGATATCTGCGGATCAAAGCGTATCTGCCGCTCCCCGCAGCTTTTCGCAGCTTATCACGTCTTTCTTCGGCTCTCAGTGCCAAGGCATCCGCCCTGTGCTCTTCCTCGCTTAACCTCTCCTGCTTCCCATGCCTAGCGTAGCATGGAAAGCTTCCCCTTCCGGAACCTGCGTCCCTTCCGGGTCTTTCTTTGTTCTTATAGTTTTAGATGTCTCTTCGACAGTCAGATTCATGGATGTTCCCCATCCTTCCTCTTCCTGTCTGATATTTCTCTCGGTATTCGGTTTTCAAGGTACGGCTGGCGGGCACATATCCCGCCTAATGGGCTTAAGTGGACTCGAACCACCGACCTCACGCTTATCAGGCGTGCGCTCTAACCGGCTGAGCTATAAGCCCCGGTCAATGAGTAAGTGCGCAGACACATGCTGCCCTGCGATGGATGCTTGCATCCGTGAGCTGGACTGCCTGTGGATGCATAAGCGGCGAAGCCGCGGGATGACAGACCGCAGGTCTGGCATACCAGCACTTACGGATTTCCGCAAGCCGATACCCCTTTCCTCCCGGACTGAAGCCCTTTCCTTTTACAAGGCGTCCCTCCCGTCCCCAGATCCTTTCCATCTCTCCTGCACATGGAGTCCTTCCCTCCATCCACACTTACTTCTATTTTAGGTCATCTTCCATTATTCTTTTTTAATCCGGCAGCCACCTGCTTTCCCATACCGTCTCCAGTATAGTATCATCGGCCGCTTAAGTCTTAACCTTCGTGTTCGGGATGGGTACGGGTGTTTCCCCTAAGCGCATCGCCACCGGAATCTTCGCGCTGCTTTAGTAAGTGCACATCAGCTGGAACTGATGTGGGAAAAGCCTGCTTTTCACACATCTGCTCCTGCTGATGTATGAGCGGCTCTGCCGCGACCGGGAGGCGGAACGCCTCAGGATGCACTTACGGAAGTATATCATTCATACTCCCCTTGACAGCTCAACAGCAATACAGCCCTTACTTCTTCCCTAGAAAGGAGGTGATCCAGCCGCACCTTCCGATACGGCTACCTTGTTACGACTTCACCCCAGTCACCAGACCTGCCTTCGGCGGCTCCTTCCTTTCGGTTAGGTCACCGACTTCGGGCATTTCCGACTCCCATGGTGTGACGGGCGGTGTGTACAAGACCCGGGAACGTATTCACCGCGGCATTCTGATCCGCGATTACTAGCGATTCCAGCTTCATGTAGTCGGGTTGCAGACTACAATCCGAACTGGGACGTTATTTCTGGGATTCGCTCGCCGTCGCCGGTCCGCTTCCCTTTGTTTACGCCATTGTAGCACGTGTGTAGCCCTGGCCATAAGGGGCATGATGATTTGACGTCATCCCCACCTTCCTCCGGGTTATCCCCGGCAGTCTCCCTAGAGTGCCCGTCTCTCTCGCTGGCTACTAAGGATAAGGGTTGCGCTCGTTGCGGGACTTAACCCAACATCTCACGACACGAGCTGACGACAACCATGCACCACCTGTCTCCCCTGTCCCGTATGGGCCTATCCGCATTGCCGGATATCCAGGGGGATGTCAAGACCAGGTAAGGTTCTTCGCGTTGCTTCGAATTAAACCACATGCTCCACCGCTTGTGCGGGTCCCCGTCAATTCCTTTGAGTTTCATTCTTGCGAACGTACTCCCCAGGTGGATTACTTATTGCGTTAGCTGCGGCACCGAAGAGTCTTTACTCCCCGACACCTAGTAATCATCGTTTACGGCGTGGACTACCAGGGTATCTAATCCTGTTTGCTCCCCACGCTTTCGAGCCTCAACGTCAGTTACAGTCCAGTAAGCCGCCTTCGCCACTGGTGTTCCTCCTAATATCTACGCATTTCACCGCTACACTAGGAATTCCACTTACCTCTCCTGCACTCCAGCCTGGCAGTTTCCAGAGCAGTCCGGGGGTTGAGCCCCCGCCTTTCACTCCAGACTTGCCCTGCCGTCTACGCTCCCTTTACACCCAGTAAATCCGGATAACGCTTGCCCCCTACGTATTACCGCGGCTGCTGGCACGTAGTTAGCCGGGGCTTCTTGGTCAGGTACCGTCATTTTCTTCCCTGCTGACAGAGCTTTACATACCGAAATACTTCTTCACTCACGCGGCGTCGCTGCATCAGGGTTTCCCCCATTGTGCAATATTCCCCACTGCTGCCTCCCGTAGGAGTTTGGGCCGTGTCTCAGTCCCAATGTGGCCGTCCACCCTCTCAGGCCGGCTACTGATCGTCGCCTTGGTGGGCCGTTACCCCGCCAACAAGCTAATCAGACGCGGGTCCATCCCATACCACCGGAGTTTTTCACACTGTACCATGCAGTACCGTGCGCTTATGCGGTATTAGCACCTATTTCTAAGTGTTATCCCCCGGTATGGGGCAGGTTACCCACGCGTTACTCACCCGTCCGCCACTAGGGTCCCATTCCCTCCATATCAGTAAACTGATGCTTCGTTCATGGCACCCCCGTTCGACTTGCATGTGTTAAGCACGCCGCCAGCGTTCATCCTGAGCCAGGATCAAACTCTCAATGTAATTCTTCCTTGAAAGCCTTCCCGGTCCAAGGCTGCCTTCTGGCTCTTCCTTTTACCGTTATTACTGTTCTTCTTTGTCTGGACAGTTCTTTCTGTCCCGTTCGTTTCTGAATAATTCTTCTGAATTTTCAGGGTTGCATTGCTGTTCATTTGTCAAGGTTCTCATTGCCAATCGGCAATTTATCAGGCAATCATAGGAGATTACCAACGGAGAAGGAGGGATTTGAACCCTCGCGCCGCTATTAACGACCTACTCCCTTTCCAGGGGAGCCCCTTCAGCCTCTTGGGTACTTCTCCAAATCAAGCTGACTTTCTTCTTTCATATTGGACTGTGAATCAGTCCGCGGAGAAGGTATCTCCAGCGGAGAGGGTGGGATTCGAACCCACGCGCCCTTTCGGACAAACGGTTTTCAAGACCGCCTCGTTATGACCACTTCGATACCTCTCCATGCCGCGCGCCTCTTGATCAGCGCAAGGATTATTCTAGCAAATACATTTATCCCTGTCAACACTTTTTTTCATTTTTTTTAGAATGACATGTCAGACCAGTTTGCGCGCCTTCCGCCCCACGTGCACACAGCACTGAAAAAAGAAAAATAAGGGTGTCATGGAGCATATAAACTACCTCCATTGACACCCTGCTTCTCGTAAAAGGTTTGTTTTTAAACTGTAACCTCCAAAGTTCTTGCCGGCGTTTCATCTTTGACTTTCCAGAATATTTCTCTGAACTTACCTGAAAGCTTGCAAAGCTTATCGTATAAGTCATATGTAATCTCAGTCTCAGGCGCAACTTCCATATATGAAACCATCATCTTTACAAGCATATAGATATCGATGAAAGCCGCCTTCACGACCATTGATACTATAAGCGCCAGTAAAAAAGCTACCAGATCTGACCAACCCAGGAGTGCAAATATACCTCCAATCAGGATAAACGGAACAATCCATGCCACAAAAGTTGCAACAATCACAATCAAAGATGTGATAGCAGCTCCAACTGCAAGCTTCAGCCATACGAATTTCATGGTTTTGAAATAGATGTCTTTTACACTCATTGCTTTCCTCCATTCTCCCTCATTCCTATCTTAGAATCAGTTCTGCATGTTAGAATATAACAAATGAGCCTTGGAATCTACCATTTGAAATGTGCAATTATCGCAACTTGAGATTTCTATTGCGCATATATTTTATGCTTAATCTCATCAATGATCTTAGAAATTGTATCTAATGTATCTATTATGGACTCCATTCTTATCTTTTCTTCATCATCGATGATGCCATCTTTCATAATATCAACAAGTTCTTTTGATATGTTATCCATATCCTGCGCCGACCCCAAAAATTTAAGTACAATCCGATCCAGGCTCTCATTATTATTCAATTGAAAATTATCCTTTAACAAATAATCCGTTGACACTGCAAAAAAGTCACTGATTGCAATAACTTTATCCGTTTCTGGCAGAGTCGTTCCAAGTTCCCACTTTGAAACAGCCTGTCGGCTTACATTGAGTTTTTCCGCTAACACCTCTTGTGAATATCCATACTGTGTCCTTAATTTTAGCAATTTCTCCGCAAAGTTCATTGTGCCTTACCTCCCATCCGGATTATATTTTATCGCAGGATAGAAATCAACCATTTGCGGTGGCAATGTCGCAACTTCAGGTTGCTCCTTCTGTATTTCTTCTTTTATCCCGTTTTTTGTTCTATCGCCTGTGCACTCTCCATGCGTTCTCGAAGCAGCAACATCTTCTTGTCAATCTTGTAAATGGCTTTGGCACACTCCCTCAAATCTTTTTCAAACTCGTTCTTTCCGTAATTTCCCTTTTTATATACAAAATGATGCTCTACCACTGCCCAAAAGTTCATTGCCTGTGTTCTGATCTGTATCTCAACCTTTTTCTTTAAAGTATCTTTTACTGGAACCAGCACGATTACATGCAGACTCTGATAACCGCTCGCCTTAGGCTTTTTCACATAGTCTTTCGTCTTGACAATTTCAACTTCATCATCTTCTTTTAGGATTTCTACCAGCTTATAAATATCATCCAAAAAATTACATACGACTCTTACTCCTGAAATATCATTTAGGTGCTCCTGCGCCGTCTCTTTCTCTACATGATACTTTTTCTTGAGCATTTTATTTAAGCAGCTTTCCGGCGTTTTGATCCGAAAGGTAATCTGACTGATGAATGTCCTGCCAAGCCGCCTTGAATAATCATCATTGATTTTCGCCAGCTTCTGCTCCGTTCTTTGGCACGCTTCCTTATAAGGAACCAAAAAAGAATCTTCTCCCATCTGCTTTAAAAATCCTTGATATTGTTCTTCCGTCGTGTCCATATTCTGCCATTTCCTTCCATACTCATACTCCCTATTATTTTAGGCTCTGAATACCATTATTATGTGAAAGATGTGCAGAATATACCAAATAGTTAATTTTATATCTTTATCAGTTTTTGACGCTCAACGCAAAATATCCCACTCCCGTATTAAACAACATACTATACTGTGGGTATTCAATTCCAAAATCCTGACTGAGCTGATCTGTACTCAAAATATTAACCTTTTCAAGCTTATTCACTTCCAAAGAGTTATAGTAAGAACCCACGCGCTTCAAAAACTGCTGGGCAATCAGGCTTCCTGCATCTACTACCACCTTACTAACCTTCGTAAGCTGCTTGCCTAAAAGCTGATTAATAATATGTAGAAGCAATTTTTCTTCCATCACAAAAAAAACATGGGTTTTCTTATTCTCTTCATTGCGGTACGCCAGACGATAACACATTCTTTTGCCAAAGTCCTCCCCCGCATAATGTTCACTGATGACCTGTGCCTCAAGCCCCAACAGCTCTTTTATAACCTTGGACACCGCCTCCTCCAAAACAGACAGCTCCTCTGTCCTTTCATACTTCCATTTATTTGAAATTCTTCCTGTAATCGCGTGGTCTTCCAGCATAATATGTCCCGTCAGCCATCCAATACAGATTCCCAAAAAGTGCTGGACGGATTCCACCGAATAGTCAGACTCAACCATATCCTTTTCAAGCGCTGGGAGTGTCTTCTCTTTCAAATCATCATGAACACGTTTATGCACTGCATATCCACTGTAATTGATGGACTGCATATATGCTTCTTCGTCGGCAAAGTGTCTTAGTGTATAATTTTTAAAATACTTTATTCCTTCCGCGCAGACCCACTGTCTGCCTTTTTCGTCCTCCTCATCATAATTGACCATCTTATTTACGATTGAAAAAAGTCTCTGATGGGCTTTGTCTACCGATTCTACCCCAATGTTGAAACGATCATGCCACTGTATCTTTGTCGTCATGCCCCTTCTCCTTTACCTTTCCAAAAAATTTTCTACAATCGAAATGTCTTCAGGCGTTGTTATTTTCACGTTTTCGTAAGACCCAAGTACCAATTTAACCGGATGACCCGTCAGTGTTTCCACCACCATTGCATCATCGGTAACGGTAACCCCCTCTTCTTGTAATTTTGTCTCCTGCTGAATCAATTTGTGATAAGCATCCCTTATCAAACTATAATTGAATACCTGCGGCGTCTGTACCATCCATACCAGACTTCGGTTGGGCGTCGATACAATATTCCCTGCTTCATCTGCAATCTTAATCGTGTCTTTTACAGGCATCCCCACTGCACATGCCCCATGTTCCTTTACACACGACAAAGCTCTTTCCAAAATTTCGGCTGTGACCATGGGTCTCGCCCCATCGTGGATAAACACATACCCACACTCCTTTACACAGTCAAGCCCCAACGCCACCGAATTGTAACGCTCTTTTCCGCCTTCCACAATTCGGCTCACCTTATCAAATCCATATTTTTCAACAATCTCTTTTTGACAATAGGTCTTGTCCCCGTGAGAAACTACCAATATGATTTCATCTATAAAGCTCTCCTGAAATGTTTTCAGCGCATAATAAACAACTGGTCTTCCTTTCACCAGCATATATTGCTTTTTTGTACTGCTTCCCATTCGTTTGCCGCTGCCTGCCGCCAGTATGACTGCAGCAGTACGCACTTTTTCTGAAACGCACATGCATTTATCCCCACAATCAGCCCGGCACTCTTTCGCCAAGCTTTAAATTCGGCACCGCATTTAAATCAAAACCATGGCGCACACCTTTTTGATATTCATAATAAGCCGCCGTACCTATCATGGCTGCATTGTCTGTGCAGTATACCGGCGACGGATGATAAAATGCAATATTTTCTGCTGTACAGACCTCCTCAAATGCTGCTCTAAGCCCACTGTTGGATGCCACGCCTCCTGCTATGGCAAACTTTTTACATCCATAGCTCCTGACAGCCTCCACGGAATGTTCCACCAGCACATCAATTACTGCTTTTTGAAAGGATGCAGCTACATCTGCCGTATTGATTTCCTCCCCTTTCATCTGACAGGAATTCAGGTAATTCAACACCGCTGATTTCAGACCGCTAAAACTAAAATCATACTGTGCATCTCCCACCTTTGCCCTTGGAAAAGCAATCGCACTCGGATTACCCTCTTTTGAAACCTTATCAATCTTAGGTCCTCCCGGATATCCAAGACCAATGGCACGGGCAACCTTGTCAAATGCCTCCCCTGCCGCGTCATCTCTGGTCCTGCCGATGATCTCATATGCTCCGTAGTCCTTCACCGCCACTAAATGAGAATGACCTCCCGATACCACCAGACATATAAAAGGCGGTTCTAGTTCTTTATTTTCTATGTAATTCGCGCTGATATGCCCCTCTATATGATGTACGCCCACAAGGGGAATTCCTGAAGCAAAGCTGATTGCCTTTGCCGCCGATACGCCTACAAGCAATGCCCCTACAAGTCCAGGACCATAAGTAACAGCAATCGCACTCATCTGAGATAGTTCTTTTTCTGCGTCTTTAAGCGCCTGCCCGATTACTTGATTGATTTTCTCTATATGCTTACGAGAAGCAATTTCTGGCACTACTCCGCCATATTCCGTGTGCAGTGCAATCTGGGAATAAATGACATTTGATAGCACTTCCCTTCCGTTTTTTACCACTGCTGCTGCCGTTTCATCACAGGAACTCTCAATTGCCAGTATATAAACATCCTTTTCCATTTTTCCTCCATTTACGAAGCTTTTCAATGCTGAATCTATTCTACTGCTCTTCTTCCTCCATAGTCCAGCCATAAATCTTCCAATGCCCCTGTGCGTCCTTCCGCAAAAGAAAGATTTCCTTTGAAGATGCAAGTTTTGTGCCTTTTCGCAATGTAAACGTACATCTCATCTGTGCCCAGCTATAACCATCCTGTGTAAATGATTCCACATCTACGCTGGAAGCAGGGGCAAAACTGGAAATAACCACGCCTTCCTCCAGAAACTTATTGGTATCCCATTTCAGATTCTCGATGTATTGCTTTTCTGTATTATTGGCGAGCAGTTCCTCATCATACAATTTCCTTACCTGCATTGCCAGATCTGTAAACTCCTCCTCTGTATAATCGCCTCCGTACAAGCACTGCGCAATTTCACAGAAATATTTCACCACTTCCCTTGGCGTAGGGGGATAATTTTTGTCCAGATTGCGAAGCAGCAATTCCTGGGCTTCGCTGATCTTTACACCATCCCCTGAATCCTGTTTGGACTTTTTGTTAGAAAGATAATAAAAATAGCCAAGCACCAGACACACTAATATAATACCAATAATCACAACTTTCACACCTGTTTGTTTCTTCATTCTGGTTTTCTCCTTCTCCCATTTATACATTCATTATTCTTTGGATTCTTCATCTTCAAATACAAGTTCTATGGTCTTTCCGTCCTTGCAGGTCTCTGCTCTCGAAAAAATCTTTCTTACTGCTGGAAGATATTCTTCTGGTCTGTTTAAGGATGGACTATAATGCGTCAGCCAAAGTCTTGAAACCTCTGCCCGCTTGGCAAGCTCTGCCGCCTCATAAAATGTCATATGCTTATTTTCTTTTGCCTTTGCTTTCTTATCCGGCTCCCCATACATCCCTTCGCAGATAAAGAGATCGGCTCCTGCCGCATGCCTCACGATTCCCTCTGTAGGTCTGGTATCGGTGCAGTAAGTCACCTTAAGCCCCCTTCTCGCTTCCCCCAGAACCATTTCCGGCACAAGTGTCATTTCGCCCGTGTCTATGGTTTCTCCATGTTGTAAGCGATTCCAGTATTTCTTCTCAATCCCCAAAGCAACAGCCTTGTCAGCTTGGAATTTACCAATTCGGTCAATAGAAAGGGTATAACCATAGCAGGGAACATTGTGATTCACCTTAAAAGCTTCTATCTTAAATCCATCAAAACGTATCGTATGTTCTGCATCCTGTAATTCAAGACAGTCTACCACAAAGGGCAGCTCAGGTGCAATCACCCGCAGAGAAGCAACCACTCTTGAAAGTCCTTTTGGTCCCACTAAAAGAAGCGGCTCTGTCCGTTCTGCGTTTCCCATGGTGAGAAGCATTCCCGGCAGTCCGCTGATATGGTCTGCATGAAAGTGGGTGAAGCAGATCACGTCAATCGGCTTAGGGCTCCACCCCTTTTCCTTCATGGCGATCTGCGTTCCTTCCCCACAATCGATCAATATACTTTGTCCGTTATATCTGGCCATCATGGATGTCAGCCACCTGTAAGGGAGCGGCATCATTCCTCCTGTCCCTAATAAGCAGATATCCAGCATCTTTCCTCCAAACTGAATATTGACCCTCCCGGCCAATTCTAAAATGAGGCGATTTTAAATCAGTTCCACTGCCTCCTCTTCTTCCACCGGAATGGCAAATTCTTTAATCATTTTATCATAACATTCCTCGCACAAGTCAAAGGAATGTCTGCTTCCGTCTTTGTTGCTAAAATAGCCAAATTGAATATTTCCGCTAAAACATCCTTCCTTGATAATTCCGTTTTTAACATTTAATTCTTTTTTGCACTGATTGCAAATAACAGTTGAAAGTTCCTTTTTATTCTTATCTAAATAAATCCGCATGGTCTTATCCTCCTTTGGTATCCTCTAAGTACCATTATACATAAAAGAGAACTGAGGAACAGTGGTAATTCTTCCATGCCCTTCCTATCTTTTCCACATGATCAGTGCGTCTTCATCCGGCTTGTCATAGAAGTGCGGTCTAATCCCCTCCCCCTTAAAGCCAAGCCGCTCATAGAGCCTGATTGCCGGCTGATTGCTGACCCGAACCTCCAAAGTACAATCCCCGATTCCGGCTTTGACAGCCTCCTCTAACATATATTCCATCATCTTTAAGGCAATGCCTCTTCTTCTGTAAGAAGGCGCCACCACCACATTGGTGATTTCCCCATCGCCTGCAATGTTTCTGATTCCGCAGCAGCCTGCGATTTCTCCGTCCAATTCTGCCACATAATAATAGGCGTAATCCGCTTCCACCATTTCCAGAAAATCCTTTGCCGACCACGGCATGGAAAATACTTCGCTTTCGATTTTGCTGACGATTTCCACATCATCCGCTTTCATTTCCCTGATCAGCAACACTTTTCTGCCTTCTCCCTTTCAGCCTGCGATAATCTTAAGTATTCCGGCGCATGGTCCTTTGCCGCCACATAGTTTCCTTCTTTAAAATATTGAATGGCAAGAAAAGCGAACGCCGCCGCCCGCTGCCTGTTCATATGAGCAGGTGCAAACCCATAGGGAACATGCATAAGTTCCGCAAGACGCTTTGCAAAAACAGGCACCCCGTCCCCCAAAAAGATGACTTCCCGGTCATACGCATTGCACCTTTCTGCAATTTCCTCAATGGAAACCGCGCACTGGGGCAGGAGCCTTGTCAGTTCGTATAGGGAAGGCTCCTTTTGTGTTTTCTTAAATTCATAGATTCCCGTATAGACCTGATTTCTTCTTGCATCCATAATAGGGCAGATCAGTTTATCGGTGCCATACAGACAGCATGCCATGCCGTCCAATGTGGGTATTTCAATAAGCGGTATTTCAAGCGCAAATCCAAGTCCCTTTGCCGTTGCTGACCCGATTCGAAGCCCCGTAAAGGAGCCCGGTCCCTTTGCAAGCGCAATGGCATCCACCGTCTTTAAGTCAAGATCCACCATTTTCTTAAGCTCATCCAGCATGGGAAGCAAGGTCTGAGAATGGGTCTTTTTGTATTGAACGTTGTATTCTGCGATGAGAATATCATCCTCCACCACTGCCACGGAAGCCACCAGCCCCGAACTGTCGATTGCAATTATCTTCATGTCAGATTATCTTCCTCATTTTCTTTGTATACTGATTTTCCTGTAGTCAAAGCCTTTTTCCAAATCCTTGGAAATCGTGATCCGGGTATACTGTTCCGGTAAGATCTCCTCAATCAAATCCGCCCACTCGATCAGGCAGATTCCCTCTCCATAAAAGCAATCCTCATATCCAATCTCATCCATCTCGGACACATCGCCGATTCGGTAAACATCAAAATGATAAAAGGGACATCTTCCCTCCTCATAGACCTGCAAAATCGTAAACGTAGGACTGTTTACAGGCTCCATAATCTCCAAACCTGCTGCCACGCCTTGTGTAAAGACGGTCTTGCCAACACCCAAGTCGCCAATCAGTGTGTAGATACTTCCAGGCTCTGCTTCCGCTCCGATTTTCCTGCCCAGTTCAAAAGTTTCCTCCGGGCTATGGGTTTCCACAAATATTTCTTCCATCTGTTCCTCTTTCCTTTAGCTGCGGATCTTTACCTTTTTAGGCGGCATATGGGTGGATATCATCTCAATCACGCCAGATGTCTGCACACCTAAATCTTTTTTGGGAAAAATGGAAGCGTTTACCGGAGAAGTATAAAGTATGAGACTCCGTGAAGTAGACACCGCCTTATACATATCCTCCCACTTCTGTCCCTGCATCTCATCGCTCTGGGAAACCGTAACTCCCTCTTCTGTCATTTTGTAATGAAGGGGCGTTTTAAAAGCTGGATTTGCCAGATACTGCTGTTTGGATTTGAGAAAAAGGGTCCAGGGCAGATAGGCAAGTATGATGATCCCCGCAATCAGAACGAGTACACCTGCCCCCATAAAGTAAGCCACCACCATAAGCGCTCCTGCTGCCGCACCAATCAGTCCTGATGCGCTGGTATAAGTGTGATGCAGCATATAATCATAGAGGACTGCCGGTGTTATTGTTACGTCAAATTCTATTTCCATAAGTAATTCCTTCCACTGACTCAAAGAGCACCTACGCGGCAGGTGCTCTCTACTCCTCTTTATTATACTAGAAATATGATAAAGTGCAATATGAAAAATTTTGGCGGTTACAGTTTGGACTGTTGTATTAACCATTATCTATAAGCGAATATCTACGTGTGTGTAAAAAATAGTCTGTGGAACTGCTCCTGCCGTCTCTTTATCGTCCTCGTTGTTCACTGTACTTTCTGGCGTTTCGCCTGCTTTTGGAGAAGTTTGTGTTGTCTTGCCGTCTCCATCTTCGGTCTTTTTATCAGATTCATTTGCCTGTGTCTGCTGATCTTTCTGGGCTGCCTCTTCCAACGTCCGGTTTGCATCTGCCAGGGTGTTCATCTGTGAGGTTTGTGCTTCCTGCGCTTTGCTCTTTGCTTCGGCAAGTTCTGCCTCTTTTGACGCTATTCCTGTGCTGCCGCCTCTGCCCTTATCCAGCTTTATTTCTGCCTCCAAAACGCCGGCTCTGCCTTCCATTTTCGTTGCAGCACTGCCCTGTGCTTTTGCCTGGTTCACAGAAGAATCCGCTGAAATCATTGCCTGCATGCTTGCAGTTGACAATCCTGCCCCTTTTGCCCCTGATTTGGCAGCACCGCTCTTACGGCTGCCGCCGGTCGCCTCTTCCGCAGATGAATCTTTTGACTGCTGCTCTCTTTTCTGCTCGATTTGATGCTGCCTTAACTGCTGTTGCAGATTCGCGATCTCCTGCTGGATCTCCTGTCTTTTTTTCATCTTCTCCTCCGGCGTCATCTTATCGTCTGCCGAAAGGTCTTTCAGCTTCTTCTGCGCATTTGCAATCTGATTCTGAATATTTCTGCTGACAGGATCTGTCTGCATATTCCCTGCCGGTTTACTTGCTCCCTGAAACGCCGTTCCGTTTACATTTCCAATTGTCATCATGATTTTGGTCTCCTTTCCAAGTCAAATATCCATGTCCTTCGGGCAAACACATCCTTTGCCCATCTTCCTCTATTATTTCGGAGCCTCTTTTTTCAATCTGAACCGATTTGCCGTGAGCAGCCTGTTTTCCGCTGTAGACCATCCTCTTCTAACATCAGCATGATGCTATCAGCATGATGCTATCAGCATGATGCTATCAGCATGATGCTGAGGATAAACTCCCGGTTCTTTAAGTCTATCGCTATGCCGCCGGAATATTTCTCTGCCACTTTGCGGATATTAGACAGCCCGTATCCGTGCCCGTCTGTGCCTGCTTTTGAAGTAATCGGAAGTCCGCTTTCCTCATCCCATTGCAGACTTCCTGCAAAATAATTTGCCACTTCTATCATATAGGCATTGTCCCTGCGGTAGGAGCGAATGCGTATATAAGAGTCTTCGCTCATCTTCGCATTTTCAATTGCATTCTGCAGTGCATTGTTTAAAATGACACTGATGTCAAATGCATTAATATTGGCATTCTCCGGATAGTAAAAAGCTGACTGGAATCGTATCTTCTTTTTTTCCGCTTCATTTTTCTTTTCCAGCAAAATTACATCCGTCACCGGATTTCCACTTCTAATCTCTGTAAGGTCCTGCTCCCTCTCTGTTCCTGTAAGCGCTGCTTTTAAATCTTCACTATATTCCCGCGCTTCTTCCAATCGGTTTCCTGCGTAAAGCCCTTCCAGCGTAAGGATGTGGTTTTTCATATCATGCCGGATGCTTCGGATATTCTGATAAAGCCCTTCCACCTGTAAAATATGCTGCTGAATACTTTCAACTTGTGCTTCCAGCAGCCTGCTGCGCAGCTTTTCTTCCTGTTTTTCTTTGGTTTTCTGATATAACCCGATAAACGCAATCAGAATTACAAGAGAAACCGCATAATACAAAAACGAAAGCAGATCGTAAATCCCTGAAATCCCTTCTGCCTTTCTGATGTAAAAACTGCGGTAAAACTGTAAAATCTCATAGCCCGCTGCGCCCTCTATAGAAGGAATCAACAGCATAAGCAATTCTCCCTTTTCCATTTTTGCCTGTTTATTTGAGTAAATCTTATGAATCATCCAAACACATCCAGCTACGAAAAGCGTCTCGAATAATAAATAAAGCATAGACATGATAAGCCACAAAGCAAACCACCTATCCAAGTGTTCTGCCATGTAATCTGTTCTTTCCACCCATCTGTACAAGTGATCATACAGAATTTCTGCCATTGCATTTGTAGACCGGCGCATAAGAAAGAAGGTGCCTACAAGGAAAACTTTCTGCGCATAATTTCTGCAATCGCTCAAGCACATTACAAGTATTGTAACAAGCAGATCAATCCCATATGACACCCAGCTTTCCATCTGAAAACGTAATTCATAAAGAATCAACACAGTCAGAAAGAATGCGCCTGCGCTGAGCGCTGCCCCCTTCTTATTCTTCATAAAAGGCTTTACAAGCCAGCATAAGCAATATCCCTTTATCGCCAATCCAATTACCATCAGCACATAGGCAGTGTTTTCAACTGCCGCTTCATTTTCTATCATCCCCTGTTTTTCTGCCTCCTCCAATTGTAACCCTTGCTCTTTTGGCACGTCTATTCTTTGCCCTTCTTTTGAATAAACCGCAAATACCTCCCCACAAATTCCCTATAATTCTGCTTCGCCATAAGCGCCTGTCCTTTTTTCAGATAAACTGTGTTACTGTCGTACTTCCTGATAAACCGAAAATTCACAAGATAGCCTCTGTGTGTGCGGAAAAATTCATCCCCCGCCTGCTTCTCAAGCTCCTTCATTCTTCCATAATATTCGATATCCGAATCCATGGTATGAATGACCACTTTCCGATCAAACACCTCCGCATAAATAATGTCCTCCAGATTCACGACAACATGCCTGCCCCCTGTGGTTACCATAAGACTCGGCGTTTTTCTTCTGTTACCAGCTTCCTCCAACTTTACCCTCTCTTCAACCTGCTCCTCCGCCCTTTGCAATACCTCCGCGAGCTTACAATCGTCAAACGGCTTCACCAGATAATGAAACGCCCCCACATCAAAAGACTGAAACACATAGTCACGAAAAGCCGTCACAAAAATCAAAATTATATCTTTATGCCTTCTGCGCAGTTCCCTTGCCGTATCCATACCATTCTTCCCCGGCATTCCAATATCAAGCAGCAAAATATCCGGAAGATTCCCATCCAAAAGCACCTCCGCCCCCGACCGGTACAGCTTAATGCGCGCCTCCGGATAAATCTCCCTGATTTTCCCTGCGACTCCATCCCTTACTCCCTTTTCATCATCACATATACCAATCCGCATCTTTCCTTCTCCTTATCATAGCCAAACACCCCGCAGCAAGCTGCGGAGTATTTGACCCTTGTGGCAGCCGCCAAATGAACATGCTGGCATGTCCGCTTAGCTCGCGGGAATAAAACCATATCGGATTTTTCCTTCTCCCTTAACACCTTCCATGCTGTAAGCCGACCATTTTCCGTTGCCAAACATCCCTTTCAAGAATTTATCATTTCCAAATCCACAAAATTGGGTGGAATATTTTTCTCCACCTCCGTCATTCGATACCGTTCCTTCAAAAAGCGTGACGGATACGGCGCCGGCTGGCAGTCCATATGCACACCGGCAGGACAGTGG
>BLLW01000072.1 GCA_011959285.1 Lachnospiraceae bacterium
TCCGGCGGGCTATTTTAATTCAAGATTCCTCCGGCAGGAGGAATTTCCTATTATACAAAAAAATCCCGAGTCCAAACTCGGGATTACATGTGTATTGCACATACGTCTCTCTCTTCATGTGTTTTTCAAATACTGGGCTATTGCATACAAAGGCACATTTATCATCCAGTCCTGTTCCCTGTAATTTGACATAGATGAGCGCACCGCCTTGCGTGGATGGTACTTTTCGCAAAAAGCTTTCAGGCTTTTTGCTTTCAAATTTTCTTCCGCCTTTACCTCAATAGGTATGCAATCAGAATCATGCTGAATTATGAAATCAATCTCTCCCGAAGAATTTTCTGTGGAATAATAATATAGTTCATATCCTGCAGTTACCAGTTCCTGTGCAACAAATTGCTCCGTTAAGGAACCTTTAAATTCTTCAAATATCGCAGCTCCCTCCAGCAAAACGGCAGGCTCTAAATCCCCCTTCGCCGCCAACAGCCCTACATCCAGCATGAACATTTTAAAAGAACTCATTTCCACATATGCAATAAGCGGCATTCCCGGCTTCTTTACCCGAAGGCTTTTGTGAACGAGCCCACAATCCAAAAGCCACTGTATCGCCAGTTCAAATTCTCTTGCCCTGGCACCTTCCCGCAGCAAGCCGTATATGAATTTGCGGTTCTCTTTTGCCAACTGAACCGGAATAGAATTCCATACCATTTGAATGCGCGGAATCGTCTCTTTCGGTACATGTTTAGAAAAATCATTTTCGTAATAAGACAGTAATCCTTTTTGAATCCGTCTTACCTCCTGCAGGTCATCCGTTTCTATATATGTCTGTACTGCCTCTGGCATTCCGCCCACATAATAGTACTTTTTCAGCAAATCAATATACTTCCCTGCAAAGGAATTTATCAATCCATACTCTTTTGTATCTAATAATTCCGCCAGTCCCTCCTGTCCTGCCGCCATCAAAAACTCTTGAAAATTCAATGGATATAATTGAAGGAAATCTACTTTTCCTACCGGGAAAGAGGTCCCTGGGTGCAAGGCGACTCCCAAAAGAGAACCTGCTGCAACAATTGCATACTCAGGCGCATTCTCGCAAAAATACTTCAGCGAAGTCAACGCTTTAGGAACCTCTTGAATCTCATCAAAAATCAAAAGCGTATTTTCTGCCCTAAAATCACTTCCGTGCTCAATCTTCAGCGCAGAAACAATTCTCTTGATATCAAAATCAAGTTGGAAAGTGTTTTTCATATGCTCATTATTGTCAAAACTAATGTACACCACATTTTCAAACTCTCTTCTTCCGAACTCCTTCATCAGCCAGGTTTTCCCCACCTGCCGTGCGCCTCGAATAATTAAGGGCTTTCTATGCTTTCTGTTTTTCCATGCTTTCAACTGATCCATAATCAGACGTTCCATATTACTCCCCCGTAAAATGTACTTTAATGCTATTATACCCCATTTTCTTTTTACTTTAAACAAGTTTAAGGCGGAAAATTATTACATTACTACATTTTTAAGGTGGAAAATAATAATTATATTACATTTTTAAGGCTGTAAATAATCGTTTCATTACATTTTTCAGGTGGAAACTTCACGTTCCTTTATCTTTGCTGCTGCCCACGGCGCGAAGATCTGCCCCTGCCTTTTGCTTTCTTCTTTTTATGCGCATCCTCCGGCGCTTTGGAGATGCAGACCAGCACCACTGCAATGAGAAGCATGCTCCCCAATGACACAGCCGCCAGCAAAACGCTGCCCTTATCCGACGTCCCGGAATAGGAAGAGGTATCAAATCCGATCATCGTCAAGGCTGCAGAAAAGGGATAAATCTGCCGAAGCAGCCCCGACTTAAAGAACAAAATACAATATCCTGCAAGAAATGCCATGATAGAACCGCTCATGAACATTCCCGGTCTTCTGCTGCAGATAACGATAATCGGCGCAACCACAATATAAACCCAGAAGGCGAGCCCCGTCATCTGCAGCAGGGCAATTGCCAGAACAGAAACCTTGATATCAGGAAGACCCACTACTACTCCCACCACTGCCGTCACACCAAAACAGTATACACCGAAGAGCATCGCCAGCAACCCGATTGCAACCAGCTTTCCTGCCAAGAACTTCCGAAAGGAAACAGGAACGGTCAGAATATTTTTCAAGGTATCGTCCGAATATTCCCTGCTGATCAGATAACCCCCGATCAAGGTAAACAGCGCCGGCATAAAGACCTGCGCGCTTCCCCAGACGGTCATCTCCGCCAGCGCGGCAAAATCAAAATTCGGTCTTTTATATTCCTCATTTACCACCATTTGCGAAAAAAGCTGAAGCAGCGGCGAGCACAGCATGCCGATTAAGCCGATCAGCAGAATATGGTATCTTTTTATTTTCATAAACTCCGTTTTAATTATACGTAACATCCTTCTTCACCTCCTTATACACTTTGCTTCCGATAGACCTTCATCATGAGCACCATGAAGATCAGCCCTTCCCCAAGCAGTATCCCAAAAACTGCCGGGGTCGAGACAAAATAAGGACTGAACCGATGATAAAAATTGCGCGCGATTTCCCCGGCGCCTTCCAATGAATGAAATTGGTATATCCACCGGAAAATAACAGGAACAGGAAGAAAGGTGGCGACGTTGAACCCCAGGGGTACCATCATAAAGCTATCGTTGATGCGGAGGATATAGTTAAACACCGTATACGCAAACGCAATAATGACGGAAATAATATAAGATTTATTGCACCACACCACCAAAAAGATGCAGGGCATTGCTGCCGCAAAGAGCAGGACGCCGGTTCCAATGGTAAGGAAAAACTGCAGTCCCCAGCCGTTAAGCGAGGTGCCTGTCAGCGCCGTGAGCAAAAATGCAATTCCATAGCCGGCAAACATATATCCCACATCAAAGAGCAGAATCACTGCAAATTTTGCCAAAGCAAGCCTGTTCTTTGAAACCGGAATACACATCAGATTTTTTAATGTGTCATAGTCATGTTCTTCAAAAAAGAGATTGGCAGCTAACACAACGGACAAGGGCATCAGAATCAAAAAGCCATTTTCTTCCCTTACGACCGACATCATATTGTCAAGATTTGTGTCCGATAAAATAATGGTATAGCACAGCGGCATGATAAAAGTTGTGAGAAACGCCGCCTGAAATAATTTTCTTCGCTTTAATTTCCAAATTTCACAGATTATCAGCCTAAGCAATGCCCTCACCTCCCGTAATGCGTTTGAAGTAATCCTCCAGACTCTCTTCGCAGGTATGCGCCTCCGATACTTCCAGCCCGTTTTCCACAAAAGCCGTAACCATCCTTTCCACAGGTATGGCAAGATTATGGACCTGCAGATTATGATCATCCAATATGGAAAACCAATTCTCCTGAAATTGAAGCTCTAAGATTCTTGCCGCCTGTGCCGTATTAGAAAGGGTAAAGTGAATGTGCTTATTGCTCTTTTGCTCCAACCGGACCAGGCTTTCCTCCTCCAGAAGTGCCCCGTGGTCGATGATACCAATATCGTCTGCCAAAAGAGAAATTTCAGAAAGGATATGACTAGAAATCAAGACCGTCTTTCCCCGTTCGTCGCACAACTGCCGGATAAAGGAACGTACCTCCGCAATTCCAATCGGATCAAGTCCATTGATAGGCTCGTCTAAAATCAAAAGTTCCGGGTCATGCATGACCGCAAGCGCTATCGCCAGCCGCTGCTTCATGCCAAGGGAATACTGGGAAAACAGCTTTTTATCCTTGTAAGGAAGACCCACCAGATTCAGCGCATCTTCAATGGCGTGATTATTCGGCACACCCCGCAGCGCCGCAAAGATGCGCAGATTCTCCGTGCCCGTCAAATTAGGATAAAACCCGGGAGACTCAATCAGACTTCCTATCCGGGGAAGAATCTTTTTTTCATTTCCATGGAGAGACTTTCCCCAGATTTTAATCTCACCGGACGTAGGCGCTGTCAATCCGAGAAGCATTTTCATGGTGGTGGTCTTTCCGGCTCCGTTTCTTCCAAGCAGACCGTAAATTCTTCCCTTCTGCACATGGATATTTAAGCTTGCAACGCTTTTTTGTGTGCCGTATTTTTTTGTAAGATTTTTTGTTTCAATGATATATTCCGGCATATTCAAACCTCCTTACTTTGCCGCCCTTTCTTTTCCTGGCGGTTTTACATGCTTTATTCTATCACGCTAATCTTACATAAACCTTGCAGAAGCCTTGCATGAACCTTGTATTTGAATTTTTAGTCCGCCAAAGGAAAGGTAAGCATAAAAGCAGTCCCTTTCCCCGGCTCGCTTTCCGCCGTCACTTCCCCGTTCATTTTCGTAACCAGCTGGTATACGATGGATAAACCCAGACCGCTGCCTTTTTCGCTCCTGCTCTTATCGCATTTGTAAAGCCGCTCAAAAATATGCTTTAAGTCTTCCTTTTCAATGCCTGCTCCGTTGTCCGATAGGAGAATCTTTACCTTTCCGCCTTGCTTTTCCAATGCAATCTTAATCTGGTCTGCATGGGCGTGGGAAATCACATTTGATATGAGATTATTTATAACCCGCATATAACCATCCATGTCCAGCCTGACAGGAAAAGGCTGCTGCGGAATATCGATGATATACTCCATCTGCTTGTCTTCAAAAACGGGGATCCAGTCTATCAAAATGTTTCTGGTCAGTTCCGCCGCTTCAACAATGGTCATCTTTAAGGTGAACTCATTTGAATTAAGCTTGAACCAGTCAAAGAGTACATCGATGTACGCTTTCAAATCATGGGCTTTCCGGCGGGCAGTCTCCATATATTCCTCGCGGTCCTTTCCCGTGACCACTTCTTTATGCACAGCGTCAAGATAGCCAATCAGCGTGGTAAGCGGTGTCCTCACGTCATGGGAGAGGCTCGTCATCAGCTGCTTGTTGGTCTCCTCCGCCTGCCGGAGGGATACGATTCTGTCCTCATAGGATACGATAATCTCATTGATTTCATAGGCAAGAGGCGCAGTCAGTTCCCGGGATGCTGCCAGAATGCGCCTGTTTCCATTACCCTCCTTTACTTCCTTAAGCACTTCCTCCATTTCCTTAAGATGCCTTTTTACACGCTGGGTCATGAAAAAGGCGGCGGCAAAAAATGCCGCCGAAACAATGGACAGGGTAACAATTAATTCCAGATACAATGGTCATACCTCCTTATTAAAACGGTAACCGATTCCTTTTACCGTCTGAATATACTTGGGGTTTCCGGGATTATCCTCCAGTTTTTTCCGCAGCCGGCTGATTACTGCCATAATATTGCTGTCGTCAAAACAGTATTCTTCCCCCCACACCTCTTCATAAATCCGCTGCTTAGTGAGAATTTTCCCTTGGTTTTCAGCGCAGAATAAAAGCAGGTCAAATTCCTTTTTGGGAAGTTCAAAGGTTCCATTCCCCGTGGTGACGCATCTGGCGTCCAAGTCAATGGTAAGCCCATCGAAAACCAAGTTCTTCACTTCCCCTTCCTTGGGATTAAAGCGCGTATACCGCCTTACCAGCGAGGCCACACGGGCAATCAGCTCGTCCATCAGGAAAGGCTTTGCCAGATAATCATCCGCCCCGGCGCGCAGGCCCCGTATCTTAGATATGCTGTCGCCTCTGGATGTAAGCATCAAAATAGGAACCTTGCTTTCCGCCCTGATTTTTTCCAAGGTCTCAAACCCATCCATGCCGGGCATCATTACATCCAGCAGGACACTCTGGTAATCGTTTTCCCTTAATTTTGCCAAGCCCTCTTTTCCCGAATAGCAGACATCCGCTTCCATATTTTCCACCAAAATACTTTGCTTGATCAGTGCGCACAGCTCTTTATCATCGTCTATAATCAAAATCCTGTTCATGGCTCTTTCCTTCCTTTCCCAGCGAACAGCCCCACGGCAAGCTGACGAAGATAGATAACAATACCCGGAAGATCGCTCCTCCGGGTATTCGTAATCGTTCAATTATAATCTCTTAAGCAGTTCCTCTCTCTGCGCCTCATATCCCGGCTTTCCGAGAAGTGCGAACATGTTCTTCTTGTAGCTTTCCACACCGGGCTGATTGAAAGGATTTACCCCCAGCAGATATCCGCTGACACCGCAGGCAAACTCAAAGAAGTAGAACAACTGTCCTAAATAAAACTCATTTACTTCGGGAACGGTAACCATAAAGTTGGGCACCTGACCGTCTGTATGGGCAAGAATGGTACCATTCATAGCGCTCTTGTTCACGAAATCAACGCTCTTGCCTGCCAGATAATTCAATCCGTCAAGATCCACCGGCTCTTCCTGCAGAATGATCTCCTCCCTGCTTGTCTCAACATTGATGACCGTTTCAAACATATTCCTGGAACCGTCCTGAATGAACTGACCCATAGAGTGAAGGTCTGTGGTAAGATCCACGCTTGCAGGGAAAATACCCTTCTGATCCTTGCCTTCGCTTTCTCCGTAAAGCTGCTTCCACCACTCAGAAACATAATGAACGCTGGGTTCATAGTTTGCAAGAATCTCGATTCCTTTTCCTTTTCTGAGAAGAATGTTGCGGAGCGCTGCATACTTCACTGCATCGTTGTCCTCAAAAGCATTTTCCAATGCTGCCTTGCGTCCAGCCTGTGCACCCTCCATAAGCTTGTCGATGTCAGCACCGCTTACTGCGATGGGAAGCAGACCAACCGCTGTGAGAACGGAGAAACGTCCGCCCACATCATCCGGCACTACAAAGCTCTCATAGCCTTCCTCTGTGGCAAGACTCTTAAGAGACCCCCTTGCCTTGTCGGTGGTGGCATAAATTCTCTTTGCCGCCTCTTCCTTGCCATACTTCTTTTCCATCATTTCCTTAAATACACGGAATGCAATCGCAGGCTCCGTAGTCGTTCCTGACTTACTGATCATATTAATAGAAAAGTCCCTGTCCCCAATCACATCCATCAAATGCCTGATATAAGTGGAGCTGATGGAATTTCCTACAAAGTAGATTTCAGGTGTCTTTCTGATTTCCTTGCTTACCGTATTGTAAAAGCTGTGTCTTAAAAATTCAATAGCTGCCCTTGCACCCAGATAAGACCCGCCGATACCGATTACCAGCAGAACTTCCGAATCGCTCTGAATCTTTGCTGCTGCCTTCTTAATCCTGTCGAACTCCTCTTTGTCATAGTCTACAGGAAGATCGATCCATCCAAGAAAATCATTTCCTGCTCCGGTTTTAGAAACCAGCAGATCTTTTGCATCCATAGCCAGCTTCTTCATAGATTCCACTTCATGATCTCCTATGAAGGAAGCTGCTTTTGAATAATCAAACGTCACTTTGTTCATAAATATTCGCTCCTTTTAGCTAAAATATATTTCACAATATTTCCCAGTTCCTAGTGTAACAAAAGAGCCCGTCTTTTTCAAGAATTTTAAAAAAATTACCTTTAAAGCAGCGAGTCAGCCCGGAAGGGCGGCGCGGCAGGAGGGGCGCTTCCTGCCTGCCGTAGTCCTGCCCCTCCTGCCGCGCCGCCCTTCCGGGCTGACCCTACCTCAATCAAAAAAGATTTTTTAACTCACTAAATGTTTTGATATGATAATCTGCTTGATTGTAAAAGTAGGCATCCCCTATCCCTACTGACCTCATATGACCACTTCGAGCAGCATCGATTCCTGCCACAGCATCCTCCACTACAATGCATTCCTCCTCCGGCAGTTCTAAGAATGAGGCTGCTTTAATGAATACTTCTGGGTCGGGTTTTGATTTTGTAATATTGGTTCCGTCTGATACTGCGTCAAATAGATTTTCTATTTCTAATTGATGTAATATGTATTTGGTGTTTTTGCTGGAGGAACCAATTGCCAGTTTTAGTCCTTTTTCTCTAAGGTACCGCAGGGTATCTGTCACATCCGGATTCATCTGGTCGGGATGGAGGGTTCCTAGAAGTTCCACGTAGCAGGCATTTTTTTCATCTGCAAGTGCCTCTTTTTCTTCCTTATTAAGTGCTGGTCCCTGATAGCCTTCCAGGATGATTTCTAAGCTGTCCATTCTGCTGACTCCGCGGAGGCGGTTGTTGATTTTTTCGTCAAATGCTATGTTTAATTTGTCTGCTATTTTTTTCCATGCCTTATAATGAAGTTTGTCGGTAGATATAATGACTCCGTCTAAATCAAAGATAATTCCTTTCATCAGCTTTCCTCCATAATATTTTGAATCCAGTCTATAGAAAGCTCCATCCATTTCTGGCAGTGCTTTTCAACGCCGAACCCTAAGTTCTTAATCATTGTCTCCTCATTGGCAAGGGCAAGTCCGTGCTGACCTTTAGGGAATAGGTGGGCTTCCACTAAGACGCCGAATTTTTGCAGGCTTCTTACAAACAGGAACATATTTTCCACGGGGACTGCTTCATCAGTGAGGGTATGCCAGATAAAGACAGGCGGCACGTTTTCGCTTACCTGTTCTTCCAAGCTCAGCAATTGCTGTAACTCCTTATTCTTTGAATTTCCCATAAGCTGGTCAAAGCTTCCCCTGTGCGCATATTGCCCGGAGGTGATTACGGGATAGGACAAGATTAATCCCCCCGGCCGCATCTGCTCTTTGGAAAGTCCTGTTTCTTTTGCAAGCCATTCTTTATCCCAAAATACGCCAAGGCTGGCTGCCAGATGTCCTCCTGCCGAAAACCCTGCCAGGATAATCTTTTCTGCGCAAATACCATATTTTACTGCGTGCTCTTTTAAGTAGGCAACACACCATGCCAGCTCGCCAAGCGCTTTGGGAAATTCCGCCGGCTTTACGCTGTACCTCAGCACACAGGCGTGATATCCTTTTGCCAGATACTGCATGGCAACCGCCTCCGCCTCTCTGTCTGTTGTAAACTCATATCCTCCCCCCGGACAAATCAGCACCAGCGGTCTTCTTCTGTTTGGATCGATCTCCTCATAATTTTCAAGCAGATAGGTCTTCATATATGCCTTTGTCTCTTTTAGGGTGGAAATTTTTATTTTTTCATGAATCATAGAAAGCAAACCTCCCTGCCATTCCATTTCAGTCCTTGTTTTTCTTCCAGACGTTTTTTTGCGCCATAAAATTCTGTCTCCACAGGTTCTCCTTTTAGCAGATGAATCCTGCTTTCATCCCTGTTTACCTGTACTTCCACGAGTCTTCCCTGATATCGGAACCGGAAGCGGTAAGCGTGCCATGCATCCGGCAGCCAGGGAGAAAGGGAGATGGTGTTTTCCTTTATCTGAAGCATTGCAAATCCGAACACAATAGCCATATAGCACCCGCCCATGTTGGCGGCGTGGATTCCGTCCTTTGTATTTTTATGGGTATTTAAAAGGTCCAGCTTGGCGGAATCCCCCAAATAGCGGTATGCCTTTTCCTTCATCCCCAGCCTGGATGCCATGATGCTGAATACGCAGGTGGACAGAGAAGAATCATGGGTCGTAATTTCTTCATAGTAGGAAAAAGATTTTTTCATCGTTTCTTCATCCTGATAATCTGGAAACAGAAAATAGGACAGGATTGTATCTGCCTGTTTGCACACTTGATAGCGATACAGGTGAAGGGGATGATAATGCAGCAGAAGAGGAAATTTATCTTTAGGCGTCCCCTTGATATCCCAGACAGGTTTTGATAAGAAGGAATCATCCTGCGGATTGATTCCCAGCTTTTCATCATATGGCAGGAACATTCCTTTCGCTGCCCCATCCATCTCTTCCAGCTCACGGATTGTTAATCCCATCTGATCTGCAAAAGATCTCCACCCATCTTCTTTTTGAAATTTATCTGTAAACCGCCCGATCCATTCAAGGTTGTACCTGGCACAGGCGTTGGTATAATAATTGTTGTTCACCATGCAGGTATATTCATCCGGTCCGGTTACACAGTTGATACAAAAGCGATCTTCCTTCCAGCATCCCACATCCATCCACAATCGTCCCGTCTCTAACAAAACCTCCAGCCCTTTTTCCTTGATAAATTCCCAGTCCCCCGTACACAAGTAATACAGAACGATTGCATAGGCAATATCCCCGTTGATATGATATTGGGCTGTCCCAGAAGGAAAATAGCCGGAACATTCCCTGCCGGTAATAGTTCTCCAGGGATACAAAGCGCCTTCCTCATGTCCCAGCAAGGCTGCATTTTCCTTTGCCTTATTAAGTGTTTCATATCGGAACGTCAACAATTGCTTCGCAATGGCGGGGTTCGTCAATGCAAAAAAAGGAAGCATGAACATCTCCGTGTCCCAAAAGTAATGCCCTTCGTACCCTTCCCCGCTCAATCCCTTTGCCGCAATACTTGCATGTCCGTCCGCCCCCGCTGCCTGCAAAAGCGCGTACATATTAAAACTCACGGAAGAATCCATATCCTCGTCGCCTTCTATTTTCATGGCGGCATTTTCCCAGAAGTCCTTTAAGTACTTCCTTTGGCATTCATAATAAAAATCGATTCCTTTTTTTAATATCTGTTCCATTTTTGTCCGTGCCGTGACCATGCAGTCCCTGCAGCGGATAGAATCGGCAAAAACCGTATACTTTACGATACGAATCCGGTCTCCCGGCTCCAATTGTATACAGTCACTTAAACATGCACTGTGTTCGTCTTTATGGTATACAGGAGGTTTTTCCTCCATCTGCACTTCATTTTTATAAATACAATGGGTAACACTGCTGGCAATCTGAATTTTGCTTTTTGCCGTCTGGCTGACCAGGCAGCTTTCCCTTCCCTCTATGCGCACATCCTTTTTTTGTAAATGCTGGTGACTTTCACCTGCAAGCCTGGGGTCGTCAGGATTAAAATAATTTTGCACCAAACCCTTATGCAAGGACTTGATCTCCAGTTTCCCGCAAAAATCTACCGAAGTAATCCTATAGTCTATGGTAAATAAAGCCCGTTCCTCAAAAGACGTCATTCTTATGATTTCTATCCGAATCCTGCTGCCTTTCCTCGTCTGCCAGTCGAGCTTTCTTTCAGACACCCCGTCTTCCATATCCAGTTTTCTTTCAAAATTGGAAATCTTATCATTCCATATGGAAAAATGCTCGCCCTCAAAGTAAAGATCAATGGTCTGTGTATCCGCCACATTTACCATGGTCTCTTTTTCTTCCACAAGGTTGCAAAGCTTTTCCGCCTGCTTCATCGGCGCAATATCATAAACACCGTTTAAATACATTCCCCGCATGGTGTCCATGTTTTCAGCACTGCTCTCCTCCAGCGTTCCCCGCACCCCGATATAGCCGTTGGCATTATGGAAGAGTGTCTCCTGAAGGGCAAGGTTTTCTTTATTAATCTTAAAATTTTTTATTGCATATACTCGCGCCATATTACTCCTTTTCTATGTGGCAGGTCAGTTCTGCCATTCCCACCTTAAAGATTTGACATTTTCCAAAAACGGAGCTTGTCTCTTCGATGCTCCCCATCTGCCGATTTCCGGCAAGCGCTGCCGCGCAGTCCATAAAGTGCCCTATCCATGCAGGAGGAAGCGGAACCTTATTGTGACCTGCATATATTTTTTGTATTTTGTCCTGAATAGATGCCAGCTTTTTCAGACTCCTGCCATAACACGCCGGGCTGCAGGATTCCGGGAAAGAAAGCATGACCCGGTTTTCACAGATGGTATCTCCGCTGTAGAGTGCCTTCCTGTCCGGCTCCCACAGGCAGACACTTCCTTCTGTGTGCCCGGGTGTCTCCATTATGATCAGCCTGCGTCCGCCCAGATCGATTGCCTGTCCATCGTCTTTTTCTTTTATGAAATTTATCTCCCGGGGGATTTTTATGTGGATGCAATTCTGGATTGCTTTCTCTTTCAACTTTAATCCCACTTCCTTGGTAAGCCCTCGTATGATCTGCCTGTAACCGACATTTTGATGCCTGCCTAAAGTGGAAATCTCCTTTTCATGAATCATGACTTCCTTCCAGTATCCGCATCCTCCAATATGGTCCAGATGTCCATGGGTCAATAAAACCCTGACCGGCTTATCCGTCAACTGCCTTACCGCTTCCTCAAATCCCGGAAGACCAATGCCTGTATCAATCAGCAGCGCATATTTTTCTCCTTCTAAAAGATAACTGCAATCACCGTACAGATCTCTGATTAGCCAGGTTCTGTCTTCTATCATGCGGCACTGGTAATAATCCTTCCATCCCCCACTCATTCTTACTATCCCTTTCTTTCCGAAAACATCCATTCAAAAACACGGGGCAGCTTTTTTTCCCAATAATCCCATTCATGAATGCCGGGTTCTTCTTCATATACCAGATCTATTTTCAGTTCTTTTGCCTTATTTAGAAACGTCTGATTAATCTCATACAGAAAGTCTTCCGTCCCCACACACTGAAAGAGCCTGGGAAGTTTCGCCCGGCGCTCTGCTGCGCGCTCTAACAGCGAACACAAGTCATTTTCCTGTGTCTTAGCCCCGGCAAGATTGCCATAGCACCACCCAAGCACCTGATCTAATTCTATCTCTCTTGCCAGTTCCTCTTCTCTCATAAGCCCTTTCACATCCAGAACTCCTGACATGCTTGCCACAGCGGCAAAACGCTCAGGATAAGTCAGTCCAAGCTTCATCGCCCCATAGCCTCCCATGGAAAGACCTGCCGCAAAACGTTCCCTCGGATTGTCGGAAATAGGAAATACCTTTTCCATATATCGCGGCAGTTCTTCCGCCACATACGTAAAATAAGGGCTTCCATACTTCATGTCTGTGTAAAATCCCAAGTCCGCAGCGGGCATCACGACCGCCACCTGATATTCATCTGCCAGCCTCTCCACGCAGGAATAACGGATCCAGTCCAAATGATTGCCGCCTGCGCCGTGTAAAAGATATAAGACCGCAAACTTTTTCTTCCAATCATAAACTTCCTTTGCGGCGTCCTTAAAACGTACATTAGGAAGGCAGACACTTAAAAGGGCTTCTCTTCTGAGAACTTTTGACGGATAGGATATTTGAAATAATGCCATAGTCTCCTCCTTTTAACCTTTCACCGCACCGGCAATCATACTTTCCATAATCTGTCTCTGTAAGAATAAATACACGATAATCGTGGGCAACATGCAGAGTACTAAGGCTGCAAGCATTGCCGAATAATCGAATCCAAAGGTAGTGGTAAAAAACTTCATGGTAAGCGGCAGTGTACGGTTCTTTTCGCTTGATGTCAGAAGCAATGCAAAGACCAGTTCATTCCAATTTCCCAAAAACATCAGAATTGCCGAGCTGCTCAATGCCGGTTTCGCAAGGGGCAACATGACCGACCAGAAGGTTCTCAAAAAACCTGCTCCCTCGATCGCGGCTGCCTCTTCTAACTCCTTCGGACATCCAAGGAAGGTGCTTCTTAACAGAAACAGTGAAATGGGCATCCCAAATCCTATGTACACCAGAATCAGCCCTGCCTTGGTATCATACAGTCCCATGCGGACCATCATTAGAAAGATTGGCTGTAAAAGTGCATTGCCGGGAATCAACATAGAAGAGATGAATATCGTAAAAATAATCCCTTTTCCAATAAAGTTCTTTCTCGCGAGCACATATGCCGCCATCGCGTAAATCGTCACTCCGATTACAGTACTGACAGACGTCACAATGAGTGAATTTAAAAACCGTGCAGGTATATTTACTTTGCTTAATGCCTCCTTATACCCTCCCAGATACAAACTGGTGGGAAGAGAAAAGGATGAGGAAAGAATTTCCTTGTTGGTCTTAAACGAGGAAACAAGCACCCAGACGACCGGCAGCAGAGCGACAAACACAACAATCAGCATGACTGCATATTCAAAGACGGTTTTTCCTGCCTTATGCTTCTTTTTCATATACGCCTCCTAATCTTCTTTATCCATTGCAAACAGTTTATTACAGATCACCAGAACGCCGATTGACAGTAGCAGCAAGAGTACGCCCAGCGCATTTGCATACCCATACTGACTTGAATTCATGATTCTGTTATACATCATCATTGCCAGATTCATGGTAGCATTGCCCGGTCCTCCGTTGGTGGTGATAAAGATAGTCTCAAACTCTTTGAACACCCCTACTACCGCAATCACTACCCCCGTTCCAATGATTCTCTTTAGCAGCGGCAAATAAATGAGCAGATCGATCTGCAGATCCGTTGCCCCGTCAATCTTAGCGGATTCCGCCAGCTCTGAGGAAATCATGGTAAGTTCTGAAAAGGTAATCAGCGTAATCAGCGCCGCATACCAAAGCCAAATATTCGTGATAGAAAAAAGCGCTGTAGCTTCTTCCTGCAGCCAGTTGTGAGTCCATTTTTCCAGACCGATTCCCCGCAGGAAAGAATTTAAGATTCCCACATCGGGCTTGAATATAAAGGTAAACATTAAGGCAAGCGCTGTCTTTGAGATCATGTTGGGAATCATAAAGGAAGAGCGGACGAATTTCCATCCTTTTCTTTTTCTAAAGAGCACCAAAGAGACGATGACGCCAAAAGGTACATGTATAAAGGCGGCTGCCGCTGCCCATATCAGGGTGTTTTTCAGCGCTGTCAGAAAATCCTTGGACTGAAAAATCTTAATATAGTTATCCAGCCCCACAAACTTCATTGGTTCCATTCCGTTCCATTTCGTAAAACTGGAAACGACTGTCGTAAAAAGCGGTACTGCAAACAGCAAGCAGAATACGACTGCCGTCGGAATCAGAAATAAAATAATCCATATTTTTGTACTTGTACTATTCTTTCTCAAATCTGCCTCCGTTCCACATGCCTAAAGCATAGCTTTCTGATTAGAACGGGGGTTGTACCCTAAAAGCACAATCCCCGTAACCTTTATTCTTCGTACTGTTTGACTGCATCGTCCATAATCTGAATGAACTGGTCCATATCAATAGAGCCCTGTACCAGAGCAGGCAGATCTGTGGTGAATACTTCGTTTAAGATAATCGAGTTCCATTGTGTCTGATAATTGGGAATTACATGATCGATATCCTTGAACATATCTGCATATTCCTTCATCGTCGGCATTAAGTTATTATAAGTTTCCTCCGGAAGTTCAACCTTGCTGGAATAGCCTCCGGTAAGCTCAAAATAGCGGATTACATGCTCTTTTGTGCTCAATGTCTTCATGTATTCTACGGCTGCCTCGATTTCTTCTTCTGTAGCGCTGGCACTAATCACGCGTCCCACCTGATTCCAGGAATATACCACGGTTTTACCCGGCAGCGTGGTAAATCCCACATGCTGCTCGAACCCTTCCGGGGAATAATTCGTGTCGCGCAGCGTCTCCATCATCCATGCGCCATTGATCATCATGGCTGCTTCTTCATTGGTAAAATGATTTTGTGCCAGTGAATAGTCGCCTCCGATGGCATCAGGGTTACAATACTGGAACAACTTTACATAAACCTCCATCATTTCACGAAATTCTGGCGTATCATATGTTTCCGGGAAGCTAAGATTCATAAAGTCAATTCCTTCCTGACTGGAAGACATATAACTGGTTGCAATGATCATACTGGTCCATGCAGAGCCTGCCGTCTGCAGGGCTAACGGCGTGATCCCGGCTGCCTGCAGGGTATCGCACGCTTCCCAGAATTCATCCCATGTTTCGGGAAAACTCTCGATTCCTGCCTTTGCAAACAAATCCTTATTCCAGAAAATTCCAACCGGACACATGGCTGCCTCAGGCACCATATAAATTGCTCCATCGTCTTCTATAAACTGCTCTATGCAATCATCCTCCAGACGCGCCTTCCACTCGGGGTCTGCATCGATATAAGGCTTTACATCTACCAGACGCCCATTATTTTTCAAGGTGTTATATAAAGAAATCTCTCCACCTGCATCAAAAATTGTGGGAAGCTGGTCTGCTGCGTTAAGCATTCTGAGTTTATTATTATAGTCGGGGGAACTTCCCTGCATCCATTCCACATCTACCGCATAAGTCCCTTTATTGTTATTGTTGAAATCATCCACTACTTCTCTGTAAAAATCTTCCAATCCGGTCCCCTGATCCCCTAATTCCAGATACGTAAAGGTAATTTCCCCTCCTTCTCCCACATTGGAATCACCGGTGATTTCTGTTCCTGTATTTTCCTGTGTTTTCTCTGTGCCGTTATCAGCCGCCCCGCCTCCACAGGCGCTCAAGGTAATTGCCATGACCGCCGTCAATACAAGCGCTGTCAGTTTTTTTAACTTCATCTCTTATCCTCCTTTATGTTGTTTACCTATTGTTCTGCTTGATAGGTTGAGTATAACAGTTTTGTACTTTTTACCTGTAGCAAAAATAAAATGCAGAATATAAAAAAATAAACTCCTGTAAATATACTTTTTGATATTTACAAAAGTTTATTTTTTGATATTTCTCTTTTCCTATTCGTCAAATAGCTTTTTTCGGGGATATGAGAGGCAGATAGAGCGTGCATAAGGTTCCCCCGCCCTCCGGCACGGAATACACGATATCAAACGCCTCTCCATACTTCATCCGCATTCTGGTCACAATATTATAGATGCCGAATCCTCCTTTTTCCGTAACCAGACTTTCCTTCAATCCGTCCGGCGCCATCTGCTTAAGATGATTTAACTGATGCTGCTTTTCCTTCTCAATTGATTTCCCATTATTGTAAACGGAAAAGCAGATTCTTCCCTCCTGCAGCCCTGCGTTGATGAAAATAACGCCTTCTGACTGCATGCCTGCAAATCCGTACTTTACGCTGTTTTCCACAATCGGCTTTAACAAAAGTTTCATGGTCTGATAGTTCTTCACGTCCTCCTCACATTTCACCTGATAACGGAACTTATCCCCAAAACGCATTTTCTGAATCTCCAGATAAGACGCCACATGCTCCAATTCTTCCTCCACCGTAAGCATTCCATCACCCTTATTTAAGCTGATCTTCAAAAGCCTGGACAAAGCATGGATCATATTCATGATTTCCTTCTGCTTTGCAATACGTGCCATCATATAAATATTATCAAGTGTATTATAGAGGAAGTGAGGATTTAATTGATAATAGAGAGAATCCAGCTCCAACGACCAGACCTCCCTCTCCTTTTCCTTCACCTTCAGCACAAGCTGTTCCATGCGGGAAAGCATGCTGTTGTAGGAGCTTCCTATGGTATCAAGCTCCGTCCTCGTATTGATCTTAATTTTGTCATCAAAGCTGCTTCCATCAAAATGCTCCATGGTCTGGCTGATTTCTGAAATGGGTTTCGTAAAATGATATGCCATTCCTAGACTGGCAGCTGCGGCTATCAGAAACATCACGGCGGCTATCAGAAGTAAAGTCAGATTCACCAGCCTGGTCATCTCGTAGATCACATTGTCAGGAACCTCCGTAACCACAGTAAGTCCAAACCCAGGTTCATAGCAGGAAAATAAAATTCCGCCCTGCACTGGATTTACCTCAATTTCTGACTTCTTAGAAAAATCCAATACCTCTACAATCCTTTTAATCTGCTCCTGCTGTTTTTCTTCGTCCCCCTTTTCCCAGCCTTTTTCATAGCAAAGCTGCCCTTCTCCATCAAAGATATAATAAAACAACTGCTCAGAAGCATCTGCCTTCTTCATAGCCTCTTCCATGAGATAGGGATTCATCTGAAGAATCAAAACCCCCGAAAGTTCCGGTCGGTCCACATTTCTCACATTCCTGATCAAAAAGATACCAGTCTCTCCCGTTCCAAAAATCGTATCCTCCGTCCAGACCCACTGCAATTTGCCATAGCTTTCCTGAGTTGCTAAAAACAGCTTGCTCACCTCATAAGCATCCCATGAAAATGTGAGTCCGCGGTTTCCTTTTATGTAAGCATGTCCCTTATTGTCCAGATACACACCATTTTTCACATACTTACTGCTGATACGGTTCCACACATTAGACATCCGGCTCTCTTCCAGATAGGTAAGCGGTGTGGGCTCCAGCGAACGCTGAATGACAGAATCAAAAACAAAGCTCTCTGTTTCTGATTCAATTTTAGAAAAACCCTCCTCTACATAGCTATTTAAAATTCTGCTGGAGAGGCTATATGTTTCAACTGCCGATTCTTCCAGATAATGACGCATGACAAAGCCCACCAAAAGCGCTGTGAGGAGCAAGGTACCCATCACGATTCCAGTGATACATAAAAACATTCTCCATCGAATACTATAAAAGAACGCTTTTTTTCTCATATAGATCACTCCTTCTCGGCTTCTTCTTTCTAAAACTCCTTTTCCTGCTTTCTGAATTCGCTGGGAAGGCAGCCCACCGTCTGCTTGAATACCTGGGAAAATGCTCATGTACGGTAAAGAAGCAAGCA
>BLLW01000073.1 GCA_011959285.1 Lachnospiraceae bacterium
AAGATAGTTACAGGGGAGACGGGCTGAATCTGTATGCGTACTGTGGGAATAATCCTGTGATGTATTATGATCCCAGCGGGCATACAAAAGTGACGCCGCCAACAACGGAGCCGGAGGCTCCTAGGACTATTAGCGATAGTAATAATTATTTTGTGCCTGTGCAACAGCAAATGCATGATGCTGTTACAGAATGGACAAGAATGGAAGAAAGTTTAGCCGATACTAATAGAAAGTTGAATAAATTTAATACAGCCACAGTAGTATATGATGCTAGAACCGGTAATTATTATTATGGAATGAATAGAGGAATACAATTGAGTGGTGATAATCTTAATTCATCGTTATCTACATGGTTGCCTGATGCTACTTTGGATAGTAGATATAGAGTAGGCAACTGCGCAGAGGTAGATGCTATAAATCAGGCGTTGAACTCAGGGGCGAATGTAGGTGATTTGTATATGTATACTATTAATACTAAAGATGGTGCGCCAAAGCCAATGTGTAACAACTGTATATATACGTTTTTTGATAAAGTGGCTGATATACTTTCAGAATAATCTGTAATGGAGGAAGAGTGCTTATGGAAATTTTCAAACAAATATCTATTAGGGGAAGAATGGCATATTTAATACGTTCCTTTGAAAAAATGTTGTTACATTATAACTTTGAAAGGGAAGGGTGGATAATGGTACTAGAAATATTGTGGGCATATACAAGTACTGAATGTTTGGAAGATTGGATGTATGAGGTTGCCGAATATATGCCTAATAGTATTTTGGAAGACACAATGGAGGATGCCGAATATATTACAGAAAATGATTTTAAACATTTGTATGAATTGTATAATAAAGTTCCTCAGAATATACATTTGTTTTTGCAAATTATATTTGAATGTGGAACTTGTGAAATATATTCCAGAATACGCAATGGTAGCCCTAGGACATTGAGAAAGGTAGATGAGGCGATAAATGTTCTTAAGATGAATAATATTGATCTGATAGACACTACACCTTTTAAAATTTACAAATATTCTGAATGCGATGGATGGGGAGAACGATTTGACGGAAAAAAAATATCAGAAATACTTTAGCGTTAAATAGTTTGCTTGGGGGTATATTGTCAGGTGGCATATTGTGAGAGGTACAAACGGCACATTGCTGCAGAGACTAAAAGTTTTTCTGGATATAATTTTATATTGCGAAAAAGAAGTTAGTATTTTCAACAAGGTCAAGATCTGATGAATGTTTACTAAAGAAAATGTAAGAAAAGGAGATACTTTAATATGGCACTTAAAAAAATAGGATTTTTTAGAGAACTGCAACATGGAGATAAAACTGGCAAATCTTTAAAAGTGGCTATGCATAATCACTCATTGGAGAATGAAAATGAGGTAGTAAAGTATTTAAACAGTGGCATTGTTTTTTGTGTAACAGCAGGGTTGGCTTTTGATGTTTTAGATGAATCAGCAGGTGTGATTGGAAGTTTGGAAATTTTGACTGATGGAACATGGGCTTGACCTTCAGACTTATTGTATTATGTTAAGAAATATCATGTTGAATTGGATACATCCTTTATTGAGTATGCCAAAGAGCATGAATGGACTATGCCAAGTAAAGATAAAATCGATTTGCTAAATCTTGAGTTTTGAGTGTTAGGTGCAGAAAATGGATTGTATTAAGGTGATTTGCTTATATTTAAAAGGATATATTTTGGTTGAGCAATTTGAAAAGTTTTTTTTCGATTGCATTGATGATTTCCAAAGTTCTTTAGGAGAAGACATGTATCTTGATATTTTGTCTACAAACTTTAGTTCTAAAAAAGAAAAAATAAGTTTAGAAACAAAATTATATGATTTCGTATTAAAGAATTATATGTCTTTGTATGGAAAGATTAATGATGCATATGTAGAACATATGATTCAGTTGAATCAGAAAGATACGGTGGTGGAAATGCTAAAGAAAAAATATGAAAAAAGAGAGGAGGTTGAAATAAACTGTAGCATGATTATAACACAATCTGAATTAATCAATGTTATAAAGAAAGTATTACAATATCCCCAATTTTGTGGAAATAATTGGAATGCAATTGAAGACCTTATTTATGATATAATTCTGCCTCAAAAGCTTACTTTTATCAATTGGAGTGAAATGGAACAAAGATTATCTCAAGATACCGTTATATTGAAATCGATATTAGATAGAAATAGTGAGGGGCGTTGTGTAATTACATATGCTTGAAATAATATATGGAGAGGATTGGTAAATTGTAAAATAAATATGAAAATACAAAAGAGGATAGATATCAGAGGTTTGGCTGGAGATTCTAAATTTGTCGGATGAAATAAGGTCTTTGCTATATTACTAATTTTTTTATAATGGGATGCTGACAGAATATCGTTATACAGTAGCAGGAAGATTGTGGGAGATCAGGACACAGGAGGGATTCCGTGCATCATATGGATATGACGCAGACGGGAATCGCTTCCGCTTGAGAATCGGGAATGAGAAGGATGGCTTTTATGGTCTATGGTCTGAACGAAAACCGGACGGAAGGACAAGGGAGTGTCTGGAAATGGAAATGCTGGTTCATATATGGAGCAACTATAATAGATGATAGGAGAGAAGAATGAGCATAATCGATAAATTATTGATATATTTAAAATATAAGGATAAAGAAGAATTGATAACAAGGGATATTAAGATAAGTGATGTCGAGTTGAATGTAGTAGTTATTAAGATATTATCATGGCTAAAATTGGAGTATAAAAGAAGTATTTGGATGATTGAAGGAAAAAATAAGTGTTTTAAGCCTTTAGAAGTTGATACGAAATATCCATGGTGTGTAAATTTATGTAAACTTGTTGAAAAAGAAAAATTTTTTCATGATAACTTCTCAATAAAAAATGGTAAATTTGATTTTTCAGATACGGTGTCTGAAGAGGATAAAGCTATAGCAAGGGAAGAAGTTTTTCAAAATTATAATCCACAAAAGCATATATAGTTTAATCTTATATGTATAAAATGGTACATTATGGGAGGCGTAAACCGTATTTTGATTTTAATGAAATTTTAGAATTGGCTAATCAGCCTATAATGCAAGATACAGCAGCAATAGTGAAAGTAACGATTCCAGAGAGCGTTTATAATCAATTAAATCACCTGCCGCTAGATGTTAGGTCTTTAAAATCAGGTGCAGTAACTGTTGAACCAGATATGCTGGATATTTTTAATGAGAGCATAATACATATTGAACATGTATATTGATGGAGGCGCGTATGTTAATAATAAAAGGCAATATATATTTATATGATATGTTAGTCAGAGCAAAAACATTAATGTCAGGGGTGCGTTGCACGTTGGTTATTGATAGCAATCCGCATATTTGTCAGATTAAAACTTTTGATGGGAACGATATACCTTTAAACACTAATATAGGAGTTAATATATTAATTATTAGTGGTGAGATAAATTTATTATCTTTTATCAAGGGGGCGGAATTTACTCTATTTAAAGGTAAAGAAATTGGCAGGGGAAATGTTGAAGAAATTAAAGAAGTTTATTTAGAAAAAGAGAATTTGGAGGTGGTTAAAGAAAAAGAAGTGTTAAGAAATATTTTTGATTATGCAGAGCAATTATCATGTGCTCTAATATATGAAGATGTCTATAGACTAATTGAGTAATAAAGTAAAATATTAATAAGCGCTGAATGATAGGGCAGAGTATCTTTTACAGAGGTCAGTGGCATGATTAGGGGCAGGCAGGATTATTTATGGACAAGATATTATAACTCGGTAATTGGAAAGTTTACCTAGGAAGATACGTACAGGGGAGACGGGTTGAATCTATATGCGTACTTTGGGAACAATGCTGTGATGTATTATTAGTAAAAGAAGGAGTTAATCACAGAATGAATATAAGTAGAGAGAGTAAACATTACAACGGTGTTTTGACTATGACGAGAGGGAGTGAAAGATATGTGGGAGTTCAATACTACAAAATGTAATATAGCAGGTCTTCCACCTTATATGTTCTGTGCTGGTACAGGGCTGATGGTAGTGTTAGCGTTGTACCCATTTTTGCTGTTGTATAAGGACTGCAAAATTGATGTATTTATGCCGAGATTACTATATTCGTTGCCTGCAGCTTTTGTGGGGGCGAAGGTATTAGGGATACTTTTAAATATTTTGAAATGTTTCCAAGAGGGAAAAAGCATAAATGAAGAAACGTTCTTTCAATCAGGGATAATATATTATGGTGGATTAGTTGGAATAATTGTGACATTTATATTTCTATCTAATTATAAAAATACATGCAATAGAGATGAACTGCTAGATGCGAGGGATTCTTTTGCAATTTTGATTCCGCTATTTCACTCATTTGGAAGAGTGGGTTGCTTTTTGTCGGGATGTTGCTATGGGATAGAAGCAAAGACATGTATCTCAGTTTTATATTCAATTAGTTGTTTGGATGAGGGCATTATAACTAGTTGGAGAATTCCCACTCAGTTGATAGAATCATCATTTGAGTTTTTACTATTTCTATTTATGTTGTTTTTGTTTTTAAAAAATAAGTGTTGTGGAAAATTGTTACTTTTATATTTATTTATATATCCGATTTTTAGGTTTGGTTTAGAATTTATCAGAGGTGATTCTGTTAGAGGAGAATTCTTTTTTTTATCAACCAGTCAGTGGATTAGTTGCTGTTTGTGTATATACGTGATAATTATTTGCATACAAGCGAAAGGAAATGAGGGAAATGGGAAAATTTTTTAAATATTTTTTTTATGGTTTTTTTATTGGTGTGGGTATAACTATGGCATTATATGCTCTTGGTTTTGTAATCGAATTAGGAAATTGTGCGTGTGGAATTTTTACTTGTGATTGCGATAGGGGTGATGCCTTGCCGTTTATGTGGTATGGGAGTTCTTTTTTTACATGTTTGGCATGGACAACCATAGGTAGTACTGTGATAGGAGGTATATATGGTGCAAGTGCAGGGATTCAAGAAAAGCGTGCTCGTGATGCTGCATTGAATGCTGAGGCTTTAGAAAAGGCTAAAAAACGGAGAAAACATAATGCCTCTAAACTGAAATCCGATGTTAACGAGAAACATATTACTATACATTCTTGTCAAAAGAAAGCATATGAATATGATATTTCAACAAATTATCAAGCTGCTGAGTTACAAAAGAATGGTTGGATCATGTTGAAAAATGCATATGATTCCAACTTAGAAATGAAAACGATTATTGAAGAAGCAAAAGGGGAGGTTGAGAATAATGATAGTATATAAATGTAATACTTGCGGAAATTATGTTCATGTGGGAAAAGGATATGAAACAAAATGTATTTATTGTGACTCTTCAATTGAAGTAGAAGAAATAAGTGATGATACCTATGTAGGAATGTGTATTAGTGAATGTGAAAATGCGTTAGGAAGTACTCATGCACTGGAGATGTACGATAATTGTATACAAAAGTTTCCAAATATTAGTAAATTGTATTGGGGGAGAATGTTAGCTCGTCACTCATGTAAGGTTGACAAGCAATTATTGAGTCGTGGGGTTTATTTTTTGGAAGATGCTGATTATTTATTGGCATGCCACTTCGCAACAGATGAGGAGCGAGCATGCTATGAAAAATTAGCTAATTGTCGTGCTACTATGATGTCTTTTATATTATCAGATTTGGAATTGAGTCAAAAAAATCAAATTCGTCAAACCAATATTGAAAGTATTCAAGCTGAAACTGCTTCCGAAATTGAAAAGCTGAAAGCTGAGTTGGAACAGAGAATGTCGGAACTTGATTATATAGAGAAACAGATTAGAGATTCAAAAGCTGACTGTATGGTTACAGTAATAAGTAATAGAGGTGCAATAGATTATACAGTCAATAGCATCGATAAATATAAGCAGTATATTAACTCGCAGAAAGAGATTGAAGATGATGAATATAAGAATACTTCAATTGAACTAGAAAAATTATTATATATTTGCGGAGAAGCTAATTCTGAAATACAAAATACACAATATTGCCAGGAGTATAAGAAGTTACAACAATTACAGCAAGATCAAGTGGTTGCACAAAAAGCTGTAGAAGCCATAATTAATCAGATAGAGGAGATTGATGAACGCATGAGAAATGTTATTTCTAAGGTTGCATTGATAAAAAATAAATATAAGAAAGCTTCCAATATGGCAAAGAACACCAGCTTTTTGGATGCATCATCCCTTTTGGGTTCTGAAAAAATTAATATAATTTTTTTGAAAGCATTGAAAGCGTAAGGAGGGTAGAGGATGGAATACACTATTGAACTGTTTGTTGATTTTTTAAAAGAGATAGAATTGTACAGTAAAGATTGTGAAAGTATCAGGGAAGAAACACGGCAGAAGTTAAGTCAGGCTAAATCTCGTTGTGAGGCAGTTATTCTTGGTAAGAAAAAAGTGCTGGAAGGATGCATCAATGGGTTGTCTGATGAAAAACAAAATCTGCTGAAACAATATGAAGAGAATATACAGAAAATAGAAAATAATGATGCTGCTAGAAGAGAGGCTATTACTAAAAGAATTATACAGTATCGTGCGTGCTTGGGAGAGATAGAGGCAAAAATACAGAAACAGAAGAAATATTTATCTATCTATACTTCAGATACAGATATTCAGCAAATATCAGCAGATGCTGCGATATCTGGAATGAATACATTAACAGAACAACTTGACAGATTGAATAATATGTCAACAAGCAGTAAAAACTATATTTCCTTTGCTAAAGAAGTAAATAATTTTACCGATGGTGCTGTTAAGGCGTTAAATAATGAAATAACTAGGCTTACTAAGGAATTATTAGCCAATCAGAAGCAGATTAATAGTGACCGAAGAATTTTTTGGCAAGAGTATATAAGCAGTCTTTCTTCTGCTAATCAAAGGGCAAGTAATATACAACGGCAGAATCTGTTAGAAGTGGCAGTGACTAGAAAAAAAGCAAAAGAGATTCAATGTGAGGAAGAAAGAAAAATAGAAAGCGGATGTAAGAGAAAATTAGATGAAAGAAAAGAACAATTTTGTAGAAAATTTCCACCTGAAGAACTAGAACGAGAATTTTTCAGAATTTATGCTGATGAACCTCAAATAGACACGTTTATGTGCAAAGTGGAGAATCCACGTAATGTTCGAATAAGTGATTTGACATACGATTATGCTGATTTAAATTTGAATGAAGACACACTGTTTTTATTAAATCGTGACTATTTCTTTTTAACAAAATATAAGGGGGGATTGACAAGAAAAGGAAATATCAAGGTGCCATATTGCGTTACTTTTGATAAGAGATTCAATTATTTATTTGAAGTGAATAATAGTAACCGTGAATTGATGATTGATCGAGCTTCATCTTTGGCTATGAGATTGTTTATGATGCTTCCGCCAAATAAGATAAACTTTACATTCTTTGATCCAATTACCTTAGGTGAGACATTTGCTTCATTTACAAGATTGGTTGAAGTTGATGATTATACAAGTAAAGTAATAAATGGGAAGATTTGGACATCGGAAGAAGATATAGAAGATAAGTTAAGAATTGTAACTGATCATATTGCCAATGTAACTCAAAGATGCTTGCAAGGACAGTATGATAATATTCAACAGTACAATATTGAAGCAGGACAAAATTCTGAACCATACCAGGTTCTTATGGTGATGGATTTCCCTGCGGGATTCAATGAGAACTCGTTAAGGTTGATGGAGCAGATAATAGCAACAGGTCCTAAATGTGGTGTTTATACAGTTTTGCTTAAGAGTGCTGAGCAATATGCAAAGGTTGATGAAAAAAGGTTGAAACCGTTGGTAAATAATATTATGTCGAATGTAAGCGGATTTTTGGCAGAGGGAGATAAAATTACTTTTGAATCGGTAATGTACAATAATAAAAGAATATCCTTTGATATTCCAGCTGCTTTGGGGCATGATGAGTTAGGTAAGGTAATTCCGATTTTGAAAGCTGGAATAAAAAATGCTGAAAGAATTGTAATTCCTTTTGAAAAAATCATTCCGCCTAAGGAAGAGTGGTTTAAAGGGGATTGTTCTTCTGAATTATCAATTCCAATTGGTGTTCATGGAGCAAATAATATTCAGAATTTGACATTTGGAGTAGGTGGAAGTCACCATGCTTTAGTGGCGGGTCAAACAGGTGCTGGTAAATCTAGCTTATTACATACAATTATTATGAGTTCATTGATAAAGTATCCGGCAAATCAATTGCAGGTCTTTTTGGTGGACTTTAAACGAGGTGTTGAATTTAAGATTTATGCGAACTATTCTCTGGAAAACTTTAAGGTTGTCGCTATTGAAAGTGAACGTGAGTTTGGATGTAGTGTTCTTGAGTTTTTGGACAGAGAACAAAGCAGAAGAGCAGATATGTTTAAGCGATTGAATGTAGACAATGTTGAAGACTATAGAACGAAATCTGGAGGAGTTTTGCCTAGAATTTTATTAATCATTGACGAATTCCATGTATTGTTCTCAAAAGACAGCAATGACACAATGGGTAAAAACTCAGCAGCTTACCTGGAGCAGATTATCAGACAAGGTCGAGCATTTGGTATCCATATCATTTTAGCATCACAAACCATGACAAATATCGGTGGTATAAATAATGGCGTTTGGGGTCAAGTAGGAGTTCGAATTGCATTAAAGTGCCCTAAATCAGATGCTAAGTTCGTATTGGGTAGTGAGAACGATGGCGTTGACTTATTATCAGCGGATAATCCGGGACAAGCAGTATATAATTCTGATTGTGGAAATGTAATAGCAAATACAATATTTAGAGTTGCATATATTGAACAAGATTCGCAAGATGAATATCTGCAGTATATTTCTAGCAAGAGTCCGCGATTTGGATATCCAGAAACAAGAGTTATGTTATCCAATGTTGAAGATAATATTTATAATCCATTGCAGAAATTTAAAAATGGTGAAAATGTGAACTTTAATGATAACAGCATTTTGATAGGTGAAGCGTTGAAACTTGTAAATAACATGAAAATGGTATTCAAGAATAAAGCAAGTTCCAATATGTTAGTTATTGGAAATGATGAGCAGAAAGCAAGAACACTTTTCACTTTTGCTAGTATTAGTATGGCATTGCATAAGTTGTCTGCAAATAATTATAAGCGACCAGCAAAAACTCCGATTTATTTATTGGATTATGCTCCGATAGAGGATTTTTATGAAAAGGATGTTCTAATAGAATTATCAAAATTATTGCCTCATTATATTAAGTATGTACCATTTGATGATGCTAATGATGCTTTAGCAGAATTATATACTAACTTTACTCGAAGGGAAAAGGGATTTGTAGAAAAAGAAGATACATATTTACTTGTATATGGATTACAGAGAGCTAGAGATTTAAGAAGTAACAACATTTATCAAGCAAAAAATAATCTTGATGATTTTGATGAATTTGGTGGAAGTGCAATACAACAATTATCTGTAAAACCGCATGAAATGTTTATGAATATATTACAGAGAGGTGCTGCTGTAGGAATTAATTCTTTAGTATGGGAAGATAATTTCAAAGTATTCATGGCACATTATGCAAATATGTTATCTAACTTTGATATGCGAATTGCATTTACTATGGCTGATGAGGATTCTATTAATTTCATTGAAGAACCTAATGGATCAAAAATAGACGAGAATGGTGCAGTATATAGTTATAATGGCAATCATAAATTCAGACCATATAAAAAGCCAGACCTTGATTGGTTAAATCAGATTTGTGAGCGAATGGAGAGTTTTGAATAATAAAAATTTATTTTTAAAGAAAACAGAATGTTTTATACTGTTTTCTTTGAAAAGCAGAATGGAGGATTATACATGGGCGGATTTAAAGAGAATAAAAGAAATGTCATAGAGAAGGGAAAAGAAAAAGGAGATGCTGCTCTTGCAAAAGGAGAGCAGCGAGTACAAGAATTACAGTATGTAAAAAGCCTTATTGATAGCATCAATCTAGAAGATGATGAAGATGTGGAAATGGCTGAAAGCCTAAATGAATCGTATTTAGAAGCTGGAAAAGCAGCACACCAAGAAGAAGTTCAAGAAGTTGTGGATAGTGCAAACCAAGATTTGGAAGGAAATAAAAGTGAAGTTTCTGCGGAAAGAAGCAATGTAGAAAGTGCAGCAGAAAAAATATGTGAAATGCAAAGTACAACTGATTTGGCAAGAGGTAGTGCTTCTAGTGTAGAGAGCTCATTAAGGAAAAGTGTTAGTGAGTATAGTGATATGGAACAACAGACGGAACAAATTGAAGCTGAATTAGAAACAAATTCTCAAAATATATTAAGCAGAATAAAAAGTTTGTTTAATTAAGGGGTGAGTGTGAGTATGGCATTTTGGTATTTTGAATTGGACCAAATACCAGATTTATCTCTTTCGAAGTATATGTCATTGGAAGAGTCTGGAGTAGATGGAGTATTAAAGAAGCAAAGTAGTTTTTTGCGACAACTTAATAGAAAAGGTCTATTATCTAAAGTTTTTTTTCATTTGTTATATACATATAAGCCAGTAGCTCCAAGAGGAAAAAAACTTTCAATATCATTAATTGCATCTGGAGAAAGAGAGGCACTTTATCATACAAAGGAGCTTATTCAAAATTCATCGATTAGCACTTATTATAACATTATATGTTGCGAAAATATATCAATTGAAAAATATGTAAAAGATGAAAACAATCAAGAGTATATTGAAGTGGTAAATCATCTGGGAATAAGAAAAACATACCAATTAGATTGTACAGTTTTGTATTTAGGTAAGTTATTTGATGAGAAAAAGAAAAGCGAGATATGGAATGATAGGCTGTTTATAAACGAGTTGTTTACAATGCGTGTTCAAGGGAATCATCTATTGGAATTAAATAGTGAAGTGTATTTAACAGATGAGGGTTTGAAACAAGACAATATGGAGTATGATTATTGCTCTACTCTCGGGAAACGAGAGTTTTTTGTTCAGCCATCTGTTATTTTATCCGATGATAATGACTTAAAATATTATAGGGTGGCAGATTGGGAGATGAATGATGCTGCTAGGCTTTATAGTATGTTAAGGTTAATGCAGGGACTAAATTTGCCTGTCTCATTTAGAGTAGACTTATATCCGGTGGATTATGCAATGAGGCTTAGAGAAGTTTTACCTATCCAAGAGTTAAGGAATAGGACTAGTATGAAGACGATTAGGAATTTTTCAAGTATTGCTGTTAATCGAGATGAAAATGCAGAGGAAACACTTAAGTATTATAATGATTTGATTGAGAAATATGAAAGTTCTCCTCATTTTCGAATGAATATTATTGCCTATGCAAATGAGATGGATATATCAGAATTGATAGTTGATGCTGCAGGTGCAGAAGCATTAGAGTCTGGAAGTTATACTATCAAAACTCTTTCTGGCCAAAATTTCGGGGGAAAATTTAATATATATTCATTTATAGAAAAGCCTATTGATATAGCACAAGAGGGGGTGATTAATTACTTGCGATTTATGCCTAATCTTTTTCTCCTTGAAGAGGTGTCAGCATTTTTTGTATTTCCGGCTTTATATGATGGGGAGGTTGTCGAAATATCAAAAGAAACAGCCCCCACATTTGATAAAGAAGGTTTGAAACTTGCAGTAGATGAGAATGGATATGATGTTATATTTCCTGTGGATTTATTCAAAAAACATGCTTTTTTGGCTGGAGTTCCGGGTTCGGGTAAAACAAACAGTATGTTGCATTTGGCTTCATCTTTATGGAAAAAACATAAAATTCCGTTTTTAATATTTGAACCTGCAAAGCAAGAATATCGTGCATTGGCAAGAACTGAAGGAATGGAGGATTTATTGGTATTCTCACCTTCATCAGGAACATTTTTTCCTCTGCATATTAATCCATTTGAATTTCCAATGGGAATGTCGTTGTCAGAGCACATAAGAAATTTAATGGCTGTATTTGAAGGTGCATTTTCATTAGCACAACCGGCTCCATTCATAATCGATTATTCAATTGAAGGAATTTATAGAGAAAAAGGCTGGTATCCTGATACGCTGAATGATGGAAGTCTACCATATCCAACTATACAAGATTTGTATGATAGGTTAGAGATTGAAGTTGAAAAAACCGATTATGAAGGTGAAATAAAGGGAAATTTAAAGAGTATTTTGCAGGTGCGTATAGGCAGTTTATTAAAACGAGAAATGGGTGATGTCTTTAATGTATCTAAATCAAGTATTGCTCCAGAGGAATGGCTTAATCAGCCAGCCCTAATAGAACTTGAGGCAATGGGTTCTGGTCCAGCAAATTTCTTATCGCTGTTACTTTCTACATTGATAAGAGAAACCTTAAAGATTACTCCCAATGCGGATGGAAAAGAATTAAGGCATGTTATGTTTTTTGAAGAGGCGCATAATTTAATTGGTCCTATTGCACAAGAGGTTTTAGGAGAAGACGCAGATCCTAAAATGGCGGCAACAGCTTTTGTTGTAAAAATGTTAGCAGAGGTTAGAGCTTTGCGGGAAGGTATTGTTATTGCAGATCAATTGCCAACAGTAATGGCTCCAGAAGTAATAAAAAATACAGGATTAAAAGTTGGACATAGGATTACAGCAGAAGATGATAGAAGTCTTTTAGGAAGTACAATGGCAGCAAGTGGTATGCAATTAGAGCAGATGGCAACATTTCTTCCGGGTGAAGCGTTGATTACTTTTGAAGGTTTATTGAGACCGTTCAAGGCGCAGATTTGTCAGTGGGAAGAAGGAAAAGCATCATATGCTTCCCCCTCTAATGCCGAACTTTCAGAAATGATGTGGAATGCTTCAGGATATAGAAGAGTTCTGTCAAGAAGTTCGAATATTACATGCACAAAATTTGAAAGTCAGCTTGATACTATACACAATAAAATAAGTTCGGTATTAAAGGCAAATAAGCAGCTTGATACAGATTATATAGCAATAATGAACCTCTGTAAAGAGAATAATATATTGCAAGAGGAATTGTATAATGATGAGAATTCTCAGAATCCTTTGGTGGTAAAAGCACAGGATGCATTGTTAAGAATAAAAAAAGAAAAAGATGCATTATCTACAGTTATAGCAGATGTTTTTTCTGAAATCGAAGAATTGCTTGTGAAAGAAAAAAGTTATATTTTGCAGAATAAGATGTACCAAAAACGAACGGTCTTTGATTTTGTTAGGACATCTGAATTGAGGAAGATTTTTTATGGGCAGATTAAGAGGCGTTATGCCATGTTTGAATCAAGATTTCAATATTTTAACAATGAGATGGTATCTTGGAATATTCAAGAAATGTTAATTGATATATTTACAATAAACGAATAAAAGGGAGGAAAACCAGATTGTCTAGAAGAATTAATGAATTGCATAAAAAATCTGTTGAATTAGCCGAGGAAAAGAAGTCGTTAAGTAATCAGTCTGATTTCCTTTCAGACGATTTGAAAATTATCAAAGAACTAACCGCCGAACTGAGTGATGAAGAGGTATTAGGAAGTATTTTATTGCATGAAAGAGTTCTTAGACTAGAGATTAAACAAACAAGCGATGCTATCGAAGATAATGCAGATAGGAGACAAGAAAAAAAGCAAGAAACTGATTTTTATATTGAATCGCTTGAAGATAATTTGAGTAAATTGGAGCAGATGAAGAAGGCTTCGGATTTGGGAAAAAATGATGGTTTTGTCAAGCGAATAGAAAAGAGAATTTATGAATTGCAAGAAATTAAAGCTTTGTTGGAAAGTGAAGATGGTACAATATCTTCAAATGAAGGAACTAGCGATGTAAGTACAATAAATTGTATTTGGGATAAGCCAGCAATGGCTTGTATTGACGAATCAAATTTGGCTTCTATATCTGAGTGTCAACACAGGGATATCACTTTGGAACAAATTAGGACTGTACTGAAAAAGGAAAAACTTATTTCAGATGATAGAAGAATTATACGGAGTGCAATTATGAAGGGAATTATAGGTGAAAAAGAAATAAGAAACCGAGGCTCTATGGTCAGGAAAAAATATGACAGCTTGATAGTAAAAAGAAAACGTGAATGTGATTATTTACAATCAAAACTAAGGGAAATTGCACGAAGGCTTGCTCTGAATCCTTCAAAACAGGATAGGAAAGGAATAAAGGTGGAGATATTAAACTTAAAAGAACGTCAGAAACAGTATAAAAGCAAGTATTCCCAACAAGATATAATGAAGTATACTTTGCAAGAATACAGAAATTTGGGGCTATCAGACGATGATCAAGGACAAAAATATGAAAGTGACGGGGGGGAATCATCTTTAATAGTTATAGATGCGATAGAAAGCATACGTTCGTTTGTACCAACGGAGTGGGTTGAAAAAAGTAATGATATTCCAATAACAACAAGGTATATGGGACAGCGCGGTCGTGGTTATTTTGATATGAAAGATGGTAAACCGATTATTGCATTGGGGGGTATAGGTAGACAAGTGCAGCGTTGTGCATTTCATGAAATGGGGCATTTTTATGAGGAATTGTTTCCTGAAATAAGAAAATTAGAGCATGAGTTTTATAATCGTCGAACTAGTGGCGAAGATTTACAATGCCTAGGATATGGTTACAGAAAAAATGAAGTTACTCGTTTTGATCATTTCATTGATCCCTATATGGGAAAAGACTATGGAAATACTGAAACAAGTGGATACGAATTGCTTAGTATGGGAATGGAGTCCGTATTCATGGACGCTTATGATCTGTCAAAAGATACAGAATATCAAGATTTTATATTTGGAATATTAACTAGTATATAGAAAGTGAGAAGGTGAATACATGTTTTGGATTAAGGGCCGAATAGATGAAATTGAACAGAAGATTTGTTATGAAGTGTCATTTGGACATGGCTTGTTAACAGGTGATGAGGGTATACTTTTTCTTGTAAATATGGAATTAGATAAAAAAACTATAGTTGGTCCAATAGGACAGTATGTTGAAGCTAATATAGATGACCCACTTTCAGTTTTGTTTGTGATACGAGATTGCTTTGATGAAATTGTAGACGTTGGCGGGGAAATCCCAGAAGCAGATACTGTTCCAGAGGGGTGTATTAGTTAGTACCGGAGGCGATTATCGGTTGGTAACTAAATTAGAGAACTTATAAAGGAAATCGAAAGATATAGTAGAAGAAAAACATCCTTGGAGGAAAAAAGGTAAGTCAATTCTGATAATCGTTGGGAGATAAAGAGTATAGTAACTATAGGTAGCGACGTTTCTGTATATAATGATGACATAATTGACTGAGAAAAGAGCTACAATTTGTGCAATGGTATAGATAGAAATGGAGACTAACTATTAAAAGTCAAGACCTAAAAAATTTTTTTGAATGAATTGCCAAATGGCATTTCAAATATATTTGAACCTTGAAAACTGCATGACAAACAGAGTGTCATTTCTGGCACTCCAAAAGGAAATATATACAGAACAAGTTAAGACGCTGAAATGTATGCCCGTCCGGATTTCTCCATTGCAAAAATCAGACGTACAAGTTTCTTTGTGGCGTGAGATAATGCAACGTTATAATGCTTGCCTTCAGAGCGTTTCTTTTCAAGATATGCACCAAAGGATTCATCCCAATGGCAGACATACTTTGTGGCATTGTAGAGAGCATACCGCAGATAACGGGAACCACGCTTTTCCATATGGGCATAACAGTTATCAAGCTGCCCTGACTGGTAGGTGGACGGAGACATTCCAGCATAAGCAAGTATCTTGTCTGCGGAATCGAAACGGCTGAAATCCCCAATCTCAGCGATAATCATGGCACCCATCCGGTAACTGATGCCGGGAATGGTAAGGATGGGCGATTGGATTTCTTCATCCATAATCTGCCTGATGGCTGTTTCGATTTCATCAATCTCAGCTGTTAATTCCTGAATAAGATTGATGGTATGTTTTAGTTCCAGAGATTTGGCAGGCATATGGGAGCCGATAGAACTTCTTGCAGTCTCACGAAACAAGATAGCAGTATCTTTTCCATATCTGCCTTTAGAACTTTCAAAAAGAAGATTGGAAAGCCTTGTGAGGTGTGCGGATGCGACAGCACAGGCACTTGGAAATTCGGAAAGCAAAGCATAGACGGAAGCCATATGGAGCGCAGGAACAAGCTTTTCCAATTCGGGGAACAGGATGTTTATAAGCCTTGCAACAGAGGATTTCAGCTTTGCCCGTTCTTTTACCTTATCAAAACGGTAACGGGTGAGTGACTTTAGCTCCTCATTGTGGTAAGATGTGTCTGAGTAGGACTTTAAGTTCACATCAGACATAATCATAGAAGCGATTGTATGGGCATCAACCTTATCCGTTTTCGTCTTTCTAAGGCTTAGACTTTTTCTGTAAAGATTGGTATGTAACGGATTGATAACGTAGGTGGTCAGACCTTTATCAAGAAGGAATCCCAGAAGATTGTAACTGTAGTGTCCGGTTGCTTCGAGTCCTACTTTTACTTTGGCTAAATCATCTGATACGGATTCGATTCTGTGAAATAAGGTTTCAAAACCTTCACGATTGTTAGGGATGGTAAATGATTTAAACAATACCTCACCATCCGAGTTTGTGATAAAGCAGTCGTGCTTATCTTTGGCAACATCAATTCCGACGTAAATCATAATAAATCTCCTTTGAAAGTATTTGATACTGTTTAGAGCCACAGTTACTCCTTGTGATTGTAACCTCGTTCTAAATAAACCGTCATGCGGTATCTAACTGATTAACAATTATACAAAGAGACTGTGGTTGGAGCCTCCATTAAACCATCGAGTGGTAGGATAGGAAAACCAATCCACAGCATCTCTAACAGTATAACAGTTATCCCTGGAGAGGGATTCATAAATACTACTATTTAATAATACGAGGATAAGAAAATGAATTACCATATATATATTGATGAAAGTGGAAATACTGGAAATATAGAAGTAAATGAGGATTTAAGCTGGAATTATGGAGTTCAGACACATTTTGCATTAGGGGCAATTTGCGTAGAGGAAAATAAACAAGAGGATTTAAAAGAAAAAATCAAAGAAATTCTACATAAGTATGATCCTCAATTAGGAGATGAAAATGAATTAAAATCAAAGGCAAAATATAGGTTTAAGGAAGAATTATTTGAAAAATTAATTGATATCTTAATCTCATATAATGCAGGTGTATATTTTGATGTTGCAAACAAAAAGTATAAAGTTATTATGAATATGGTAGAATATTGCATTTATCCATATTACTTTTACAAAAATATGAGTGAAATGCTTGAAGTAAGGCAAGAAAAAATAAATGCTGCAACAGATTTGTATAATCGAATGAAAGAAGAAGATATTAAAAAGTTTATAGATTTGTGTCAAAATACAGGGGAGGAACAGGATATAATAGAGTCTTTTTTGGAGTTTTTGTTTAAACTAAGGAGTTTGTACACTAATAGTAAATCAAAAGAAAATTTGAAAATACAAATTAATATCGAAAAGATAGTAGATTTTATTGAAAGCAAAGATTACCAAAGCCTTTCGTTGGAAAATATATTGCCAGTTAAGGATTACAATAATAAAGGGACCAAAGAAAGTTTTTTACCAAATGTAGATGCATATAATAATTTAATAGGTCAAATATCGCAATTTGGTCTTTCTTGTTTGGATAGCATTTATATACATCATGATGAGCAAGCACAATTTAGTCAAGTATTATTTGATTGGAGTGATGTGTTAAAAAAGAGAGGATGCAATATTAAGAATGTAGAATTTTGTAATTCAAAAGGGGATATTTTGATTCAAGTCTGTGACTTCTTTAGCGGAAATATTTTAAGATTGTATAAAGAAATTAATAATAAGTCTTTTTTAAATAGAAATGATAGAGAGTTAGTTGCACTGCTTAAGCCATTTTTGACAAGATGTAATATTGTTGCGTCAAACTATGAGCAGCGGCATTTTTTTGAGCAATGTAAGATTAGCTTTAGAAAAACACCAATACCTTTTCGTAATTAATGTATTATAATAAATAGTTAATGAGAAAAAGATGATGATAGTACTTCAAAATAAGCAG
>BLLW01000074.1 GCA_011959285.1 Lachnospiraceae bacterium
GAGTCAATATTTTACAACTTTAGGGTGGGAATGAGACGATATTGCGCCTGCTGTTCGGGAAAGTGGAGCAGCCGGTCATGGAGGCTTGCATTACATACCTGAGAATTTCAGCTTATTCCTATCCGGCACTTGCCGTTTACAATGCGGGGGCGGCTGTTTACCGCAGTCTTGGAAAAACAAATGTGACCATGTATATATCTGTGGTGTCCAATGTGATCAATGCCATTGGCAATGTGATTGGAGTTTTCGTTTTTCATGCCGGGGTAGCCGGTGTCGCATGGCCGTCCTTCCTTGCACGTGTCTTTTCTGCAGCGGTCATCACTTTGCTCTGTTTTCGGGAAAATAATGGCGTGGTGTACCGGGGAAGGTGGATATTTCGCTGGCATGGAAGTCTGATGAAAAGCATTATGAGTGTAGCTGTGCCGAACGGGATAGAAAACGGAATCTTCCAGCTTGTCAAGGTAGCACTGAGCAGTATCGTAGCATTGTTTGGCACTTACCACATTGCGGAGAAATGCGGTGTTTCCATGACGGAGGTTTCCCTTGCATGGCTTCTGACAAAGGTGACAGCACCTGTGGTGGGAGCGACAAAAATCTCCATGTGGATGGCGCAGTAAAAGCGGTGGAGTTGGAACTGACAGAAGCCGAGACCTGTTATCTGGAGGGGGTGTATGTTCCCCATGCCCTTACGGGCGTCATGGCACAGAAGGGTAAACAAAAAGCAGGAAATGTGGTATAAATGAAGGAGGATAAGACAATGGAGAAAATTGTACAGACAGCAGGAAAGTTGCAGTTAGGCGACTTTGCGCCGGAGTTTGCGCATTATAATGACGATGTGCTGTTCGGAGAAAACTGGAATAATCAGGATATTAATCTGAAAACACGCTGCATTGTAACAATGGTTGCGTTGATGGCTTCAGGTATTACGGATTCCTCGCTGGTGTATCATCTGGAAAATGCGAAGGCACATGGCGTAACCAAAGCGGAAGCAGCGGCGATTATCACCCATGCCGCTTTTTATGCAGGATGGCCAAAGGGATGGGCGGTGTTCCGTCTGGCAAAGGATGTGTGGAAAGATGAGTCGGCGGGCGGGGATGCAAAAGCTGCCCATGTGGCAGAGATGGTGTTTCCTATCGGCAAGCCGAATGATGGATTTGCAAAGTATTTTATTGGTCAGAGTTATCTTGCGCCGCTTTCCACATCACAGGTTGGGATTTTCAATGTGACATTTGAGCCGGGATGCCGCAACAACTGGCATATTCATCATGCGGATAAAGGCGGAGGGCAGATTCTGGTCTGTGTCGCAGGGCGTGGGTATTACCAGGAAGAAGGAAAAGAGGCGCAGGAACTCCGAACTGGAGATGTTGTCAATATCCCAGTCGGTGTAAAGCACTGGCATGGTGCGGCAAAAGATAGCTGGTTTTCGCATCTGGCAGTTGAAGTTCCCGGTGAGAACGGTTCCAATGAGTGGCTGGAAGCGGTAGACGATGAAACATATAACGGTCTGAAGTAATGTCTGGTTCAGAGAAGATAAAGAAGCAAGGAGGAGAAAATCATGTTAGGAAATTTTACATATTCAAACCCAACAAAAATTTATTTTGGGGAATATCCTCCTTAGAGCCACTAGGAGATGGTATTTTCCACCTTCAGAGCCACCACAACATGTTGTGTCGGCATATATTTGATTTCGCTATAAATCTCCTTATAGTTATTTCTGGTTTTCAACTGCTGTGTATCCGTGATATATGACCTTTTTGTTTGCTATTGCAGGTATTAGAACATGCTAAACAGCGTGTAGTCAACGAAAAGAAAAAACAGAACGGGAAAAGATGGAAAACCGAAAAATTGGAAAACCGATAAACTGATAAACCACTTCCACACAATCCCCCTTCGCAAGCTACGCCTGCTACCCTTAAGTTATCGGGGAAAGCTCAAGCGGATATGGCAACATCTTCCGTGGGGGTATCAAGTGCGCAGATGAAAATAAAGGAGAAAGAAAATGCCGGAAAATTTTATTGACTTTCAAGCCCATATCACATATACTATTATTCAAGCAGGGGGACTACAGTGTAGTTGAGAAGGCAGAACCTGACCCTTTGAACCTGTTGGTTAATACCAACGTAGGGAGCTGAATGATACAATATTGTATTTTTTAGGATATTCCCTGCACATGGAATGTCCTTTTTGTTTTTTAACTGAATAAGACTGATATGTGTTTGCGAGGGAACTGAACAAGTTGAAAAAGGTAAGACCTGACCTCTTGACCTGTCGGCTAATACCGGCGTAGGGAAGCAATTTCTTACGCCGTACTGCGTCTGAAAGAGCTTCTAAAAATTTATTTGGAAGCTCTATTTTTTTATCACAAGGAGGCAAAGGAAATGTCATTTATGGAAGGAATTTTGAAACAGAGTATACCTGTCTGGGACAAGTGTATCGCCACTATGTTTGTGCAGGACGTGAAGGACGGAAAGCCCCCTATTGAAGAGTTTAAGGAATACATGGTACAGGATAGTATCTATCTGAAAAATTATGTCCGTGTGTATGGAAAGGCAATATACTATACGGAGACCTTAAGGGAAATCCAGATTTATTATTCTATCCTGAACTTTGTTACGGATATAGAATCAGAGATTCGACTGAACTATCTGAGGCAGTTCATAATGACAGATGATAACGTAGAGCTTATTGCGCCATTGCCGGAAAGCCAGAATTATATTGATTTCCTGTTGGAAACTATTGGGATTTCATTCAGGATTATGCCGATGACCGATATGCTGATAGTTGTAAGGAATGGCGGGCGTATAGGCTACACAGTGGCTAATTTACAAGTGATTACCTATTTATCTGTCAACAATATGCGCGGTTTGAAATATGAACTAAATAATGCAACATTGGTAAATACATTTCCTATCGGGGCAAGCAACGAATTCATTGGCAGGGAAAGCAGCATATCAGTGAGTGGCGGAACTTTATTTATTGTTTTCCCCAAAGAAGCAAAGGAGAGGATCATACAATGAAAAAAGTATTGAGTATTGCAGGTTCTGACTGTAGCGGTGGTGCGGGCATACAGGCAGATTTAAAGACATTTTCCGCACATGGTGTATATGGCATGAGCGTCATTGTGTCAGTTGTGGCAGAAAACACAGGCAGGGTGATTGGCATTCAGGATGTCAGCGCGGATATGATTGGCAAACAGATGGATGCTGTTTTTGAGGATATAGAGGTTGATGCAGTGAAAGTCGGTATGCTTTCTACACCGGGCTGTATGGAGGAAGTTGCCAAAAAACTGCAATATTACCATCCGGCAAATATTGTGGTTGACCCTGTGATGTATGCCAAGAACGGCTGTCCGCTCATGGAACCTGCGGCAATTGAAACGCTGGTCGGGACGGTTATCCCGCTTGCTGACGTACTGACACCGAATATTCCGGAAGCGGAAAAAATAACGGGAGGCAGGATCAGATCGCTTGCGGACATGGAAGAAGCTGCAAAAGCAATCTATACAATGGGATGCAGGGCGGTTGTTGTCAAAGGAGGCCATGTAGCAGGAAACGCGGTGGATGTCCTGTTCGACGGAAAAGAAATCTGTCATTTTGACACTGCCCGGATTGATACGAAAAATACGCATGGGACAGGCTGTACATTTTCCTCTGCGGTTGCTTCACAGCTTGCAAGGGGCATGGGTTTACGGGAGGCAGTTCAAAAAGCAAAGGATTATGTGACAATGGCGATTGCGCATTCCCTTGACATAGGGAAAGGCTGTGGTCCGACACATCACTTCTGGCATCTCTATCAATATGGGCTGCAGGAAGAAAGGGATGGTGGAAAATGAAATTTGATTATTCTTTATATATTGTAACAGACCGTATGCGTATGAGTACCAAGACTTTGGGAGAAGCAGTTGAGCAGGCAATCATCGGTGGCTGTACTTTGGTACAGCTTCGGGAAAAAGATATTTCGTCATTGGATTTTTATATGCTGGCAGTGGAAATGAAAAAGATTACTGACAGATACAGCATACCACTTATCATAAATGACCGTATCGACATTGCTATGGCAGTGGGAGCAGCCGGGGTACATATCGGGCAGCAGGATATTCCTGCGGATATTGCCCGGAAGGTGATAGGGAAAGATATGCTGCTTGGTGTTTCTGCTGCTTCCGTAGCGGAAGCCATAGATGCGATGAAAGCCGGAGCTGATTATCTGGGCGTGGGCGCTATGTTTCCGACAGGGACAAAACCGGATGCAGATTTTGTATCTATGGAGGAACTTGGAAAAATCCGCAAAGCAGTTGATATACCGATTGTTGTGATCGGGGGCATCAGCAGGGAAAATGCAATGCTTTTTAGACCTATGGGAATTGACGGCCTGGCTGTTGTTTCCGCTGTGATTGCCCAATCTGATATAAAAACATCCGCAGCCGATTTAAAATCACTGTTTTTTGGAAAGGAAGTTATGAATGAACTTTGAAGCGGTAATTTGATAAAGGGCAGTATTTAGACTATATGTGGCGGTCTGCGTTTGTGTCGCCTTGCGGGGGAATAATAAGTGCAGTTAAGACCAAAATCTGCGATTCACGTAGCCAGATTAGCCATTGACGAAGTAGACGTTGGGGGATGGGCTATAGATAGAAAAATGACGAAACCCAAATCATTGAAAAGAGTTTTTATCTATTCCATTACAGGTATTATGCTGTGCGCATGGTGGTTTTACAGGAAAGAACTGTCGCCGCCCATTCAAGTTCTTGCTGACGCAACAAAACATCTCAGGGAGCAAGACCTTGATCTTATGGTTGATTATAACAGGAATGATGAATTAGGCAGGTTCTGCACGGCTTTTGAAGAAATGTATAACTATTATCTGAACTATGATTTTTCGGGCATATTGATTTTATTTCTTTGTTTGTACGGGGGTGTAGCACCTTTGTCTGTGAAAAGTTTTTGCCATAATCGTTGGGGTGGTTTCCATAACGGCAATGATGATGCTTTCTAAGAGGAACTCTCATTGCCGGGAAAGAGGGATAAATGTATTTCTGCGGCAAGGACGGGAATAACAAAGAATTGATTAGTCATATACCTGCAATGACTGTTACCTGTGATGCAGGTAATATTTATGTATTATCAAAAGAAAGCGGTGAGAAAATCGTTTTACCAAAAAGCCATTGAGCCATTCCGGTTTCTTGGTCGGCTTTTGACTTTCCTATGTGAAAATATAGTTTGAAAAAGGTTGAGGATCAAATGCGGCAATGAACAGGAAACAATACAGAAAGATGAATAAATACACAGATACAAACGCAGGTAACGACACTGCTCCTGTTACTTCAATAGAATGTCCTCACCCCTCTGCTGTACAAAATTTTTATGGTATAATTCAGTGGATGTTTTTGCTTTAGCGGGAACGGTATTCTGCCGAAGTAATAGGAAACAGTGGAAGAGGGCATCACACAGAAAATGCTGCTGGAGCAGTTAAAGGAACTGATGGATTACGGATTTGTGGAAAAGAAATCCTATGAGGGATACCCGCTCCATGTGGCATATCTTGGAAGAAAAGGGAGTAGTCCCGGATTAGTACCCACGAAAAAGTGGGTAATTTACTGTTCGGGAACCGCCGCTTATAATATCATCATAAAATCGGATTGGAGGTTATCGAAAATGAATGTTACAAGCAGCGGTATCATAAACGGAGTAATCCAGCCCCAATATGGCGGCAAATATTACCCGGTTTGAGGTCAGGGAGAACGAGAGCCAGACAGCGGATGACTTTATGCAGGGAAGGAATAGCTGGACGAGTGTACAGGCGGAGAGCGATCCACGGAGCTTTCCTCCTATTATGGTGGGATGACCCCGCCCGACAAGCCGCACATATATGAACTTCATGTGTATGCCTTGGATAAGATGCTGGATTTGGAGCGGGGATTTCTGCTGAACGAACTTTACCGTGAAATGGACGGGCCTACGGTTATCGGCGGGATATGGGGTATGCTCGTCCTGCTGTTTGAGAGATATTTCTTGCGCAGCCCATATGAAGTGCTGCGATACCAGTTTCCAATCCGCAGAACAACAGGACGCCGCATATGCACTAAAGGAAAGCGTGTACTGTGCTGCCTGCGTAATCGTGGAGAATTTTGATATAAATTTATCCGTATCTTTATGAAATCTTCAATATTATCTGCTATTCTTTCTGTAACAACAAATAGAAAGGATATGCAGAATATGGACATAATTTTGAAAACAACGGAACTAACCAAAAGTTTTAAAGGGCAGATTGCGGTAAACCGTATATCTCTAAGTATAGAAAGGAATTCGGTTTATGGTCTGTTGGGGCCAAACGGAGCTGGAAAATCAACAATTTTGAAAATGATTGCAGGAATCTTTAAACCAACGTCCGGCAGGATAGAGGTTGACGGACATGATTGGAGCCGCAATGATTTGAAAGAAATTGGCGCTTTGATTGAAAATCCCCCGCTGTATGATAATTTGACAGCATATGAAAATCTGAAAGTACGCACTCTGGCGCTGGGATTATCAGATGAGCAGATTTCAAAAGTCCTTACCACGGTACAATTAACCAACACGGGAAAAAAGAAAGCAGGGCAGTTTTCTTTAGGCATGAAACAAAGACTTGGAATAGCACTTGCATTATTGGCTCAGCCTAAACTTTTAATTTTGGATGAGCCGACAAACGGATTAGACCCTATCGGTATTCAGGATCTGCGTGAATTGATCCGCTCTTTCTCAGCAAAAGGGATTACTACTATATTATCCAGCCATATTTTGTCTGAGGTTGAGCAGATTGCAGACCATATCGGTATTATCTCAAATGGAAAGCTGGGTTATGAAGGTGAAGTCCATAAAGATGCGGATTTGGAACGCATTTTTATGGAAGTTGTCGGAAGCGCCAGAGGGGAGGGCTGATTTATGCTTGGTATCATTCAATCTGAATTATTGAAAATACGGCATACTTTTTCTATAAAGATGATAATTTTGGCTCCGTTAGTCACATTATTGCTGGGGTATCTGTTAAGCGGCAGCCATGTTCAGCTTTCAACATATAACTGGTGGTATTTCATAATTCTGCCGCTTGTAGTTTCGCTATGTTCAGCGAGCATGATTGCCCGGGAGAAAAAAAGCGGGATGCAGAACATCGTTTTCCTGCCTATACGATTCGATAAAATCTGGCTTGGAAAAACGGCAGCATTGGTTATTCAGCTCTTTGTGACGAACCTTTTTCTGTGGATTACAACAACTGTTGCCGGCATGGCGGCAAGTGTTACGGTTTCTCCTCTGGATGGGCTGATTGGCTGTATGCTCCTTTTCCTGACTTATTTGTGGCAGATTCCTGTTATTATGCAGTTAGTATGTTTCATGGGGTATATGAAAGCGGTCTTTGTATCTTTAGCTGCGAACATGATTTTATCTGCTGTCTGTGCTGAGAAGGAATGGTTCTTATTTGTCCCTTATGCAATCCCTGCCCGTGTTGTATGCCCATTCTTCAAAATGCACGTGAATGGGATTCCCCTTGAAGATGCCTCTTCTCTTTTATCCGTCGGCTATGTTCTTCCGGCAGTGATTGTCAGTCTGGTGTTTGCATTAGCTGTTTTTTGGGGTGGTTCAAAATTGTTTTCGAGAGGAGGCTGGGCACATGAGTGAATATTACCGGTATCTGAAAAGTGACATTTATAAGCTGAGGCACTCATGGTTCTTGGGGATTCATTTGCTCTTTCCATTTTTTGGGGCAGTTCTTATGCTGCTCTATTCCCATTTATCGTCTGGCAGCGGACTGAATAAGCTGGCAGCATTTGCGCAGATTATTGCAATTGCATATCCGTTTGTAATCTCGGTTATCTGTCAGACTGTTGCAGAGCAGGAATTACAGGCAGGGCATTCCCAAAATATACTCATGCTCCCCAGCCGCAATAAAGCTATCTTTTCAAAACTCGCCATCCTGCTTTTGGCGGGACTGTTTTCCACTGCGCTCAGTGCTGTGCTATTTGGGGTTCCGTTTTCCTATATGACAGGAATCAAACTTCCGGTAAGATTTTTTGTCATAATTTCGATTGTACTTTTGGGAAGCAATGTTATGATGTATGGACTGCACCTGATCTTAGCGTTCCGTTTTGGGAGAAACTTATGTATAAGTATCGGTGTGATTGGAAGTTTGCTGTCAGCGCTTCTGCAGACAGGCCTGGGTACGGGATTGTGGTATATGATTCCTTATGGCTTCGGAGTGCGATTTGCGGAAAGTGCCTTGGCATACCTGTTCAATCTGCAGCCTGTAGGGGCATTCGAAAATCGGATAGGGATTATTTTCTATACCGTTGTCACTTTTGGTACAATAGGCCTGACAGCATTTTGGTTTTCACGATATAGCGGAACATCTTCTGATTGAAATGAGGATTTTATCCTGTCATTGTTTAGAACAAAAATGATATGTTTTAAAGGAGCGGAACAATGGGATATATTTTAGTAGTAGACGACGAGCCTGCAATGCTTCAGCTTATCCGGCGTGTGCTGGAAAAGGATCAGCATTTTATCAGCCTGATATCGGATGCACGCACAGCCATTAACATGAACTTTTCCAAATACGATCTGATTTTGCTGGACATTATGATGCCGGGACTGGACGGATTTGAACTTTGCAGTCAGATTCGTTCATGCGCAGACTGCCCCATTATTTTTTTGACGGCCAAGATACAAGAGGCTGATATTGTGCGCGGATTAGGGCTTGGCGCTGATGATTACATTACAAAGCCATTTGGAACGGATGAGCTTCGGGCGAGAGTAAATGCCCACTTACGGCGTGATACGAGGGAAAAGAAAAACGCCTTTTCTATCTCCAGTATAATGTTTCAGATTAACGCAAAAGAAGCGGAGTTTCAGGGTAAAAAACTTCCATTGACAAAAAGTGAATATGAAATCTGCGAATATCTGGCACTTCATCACGGACAAACATTTACGAGAGAACAAATTTATGAAGCGGTTTTTGGCTTTGATGGGGAAAGTGATAATTCTGTTATTTCTACCCATATCAAAAATATCCGCGGTAAACTGACAGCTTACAATTTAGCTCCGATAGAGACCGTATGGGGGGTTGGCTATAAATGGGTGTAAAAAAACTGCGTTCGGTATTCATGCGGTATGCACTGTGCCTTGCATTTACGGTTTTTATTGTAATCGCGGTTAATGCGGGGGCTTACCTCTTTTGCGTGAGCATAGAGGCCATATATCCGCTGACAAGTATAAGTGCCGCAATAGAAAGAGAAAAAGATACCCTTCAAACTGTCAGGCAGATTGAAGAATCTGATATACCGTATTTTTGTGAGTATGTCTTATTCACAAAAGACGGGCGCTACAAAGGCGGCTCTATTGGATGGGAGTATAGTGCAACTGTCTGGAATACCTGCATGGAAAATGGCAGAACAAGCGGCGGTGCGTATCTTTATTCTGTTGTTGAGAGAGAAGAAGAAATTCTGATTTTGAGATACCGCATGACGGCTCAATTTGGAAATGTGGCATTAAGAAGTATATTTCCGTCTGCCGACTGGCTTTTGATCGTCACTATCCTGCTGGAAATCCTGCTCTCTTTGGTTGTGATATCTTTTATATTCGGGAAATATCTTGGAAAAAAGATTGATAAACTGCTGACTGTAGTCCACAAAATTGAGCAGCAGGATTTAGATTTTGAAATTCAAAAAAGCAGGCTGTTTGAAGTGGATCAGGCGCTGGATGCACTTGACCACATGAGGCTTGCGTTGCGGCAGTCCCTTACGAGGCAGTGGCATGATGACAAAATGAGACAGGACCAGCTTTCTGCTCTGGCACACGATTTGAAAACACCGCTTACTATTATCCGCGGCAATGCAGAACTGCTTTTTGACACTTCTCTTTCAACAGAACAGAGGGAGTGTGCGGAATACATTGAGAACAGCTCCTTACGGATGCAGGACTATGTGCAGACCTTGATCGAGGCTACAAAATTGTGGGACAGCTATAAACTTTGTATGAAAAAGGTCAATATGGATTCTTTGCTGCTGGAACTTAAGAATCAAATTGACGGTTTATGTGCGGTGAACAACATTAGTCTGCATTGGGATTGTGGGCATTATCCTGCATATATTACGGCAGATCACGATTTGCTTATAAGGATGCTTATCAATGTGTTATCCAATGCAGTAGAACACACTCCGCAGGGTGGAGAGGTCATTTTTGAAATAGAGGAACATAGCAATGAACTTTCTTTTCTGATTACAGATACAGGAAAAGGATTTTCTGACGAAGCCTTAAAACACGCAACAGAACAATTTTTTATGGAGGATGACAGCCGGACTTCAAAGTCTCACTATGGTATTGGGCTGTATGTGGCAGCATCCATAGCAAAAAAACACAATGGGAAGATCATTTTAGAAAATTCTGCTGTTGCGGGCGGCGCGAAAGTTACAATACAAATTTCTTTAAAAAATCTGGTTAGCATATAGACAGAGGAAATAAGCTATCCTGACGCACAGTCATCGAAGGAGGAATGCAGTTTATGAAAATAGGCAGACGAAAAAGAAATATCATCCTAACCACAGTGTTGTGTGTCATCATTCTTGCTGCATGGACGATATGGGGCAATACGGCATTGATGGTAAATGCGGTCACGGTTTCAAGTAGCCGTATCCTTGCCGCATTCTCGGGTTTTCGGATAGCTGCCAGCCCGCAATATGATACTTTGAAATCCGGGCTAGAAGCGGCATGGCAAAGGAAGAGATTACACCGAGCGAATGGCAGATCATGCAAGTCCTGTGGGCTGACTATATTTATATGGCGAGTATTCTTATAGCTGCTGTCTGTATATTTGGGAAGCGGATGCGCCTTCGCAGGCAGGCTGCCGGAATGGAAAAAGTTATGTTTGAAAATGTCAAAATGATGCAAAAATGATACAAAAATGATGCAAGAATGATGCATGAGGCATATAAAATAGCAGTGTAAAATAAGGTTATGGAAATGGAAAAAGAAGAAGTTTTGTGATTAACCTTGATTTAGTAAAAGGAGAACGCAAGTCAAAGCGCTTGCAATGACAAGACATTATGAACTTACAAAAGAAGAAAAGAAAAAAGATACAGCTGACTGTTTTTTTGTCTCTTTCATGCTTTTACATGGAGATTGTTTTCAAGCTGTCAGTCGAAACACTGCACACCGGAAGTTCATTTATATTTCTGGCTTTATTCTCCCTCTGTGCCGGGCTGGTTGTTTCAGGCATCATTTCGCTGCTGCCGAAAAGAGCAGTGCAGATTCTGGTACCAGTTTATCTGGGATTGTTATTCCTCATTTTCGTTGTGGAATTTCTGGTATATAGACAGTTTAAGGTGGCATATGACTTAAAGACTATATTGAATGCCGCAACTGACGCACTGGGCGGATTTGGCGCTGACATCAGGCGGCTGATTTTCTGCTTTGATGGAATCAGTCATATTTTGCTTCTTTTGCTGCCGCTTATCTTGTGGTTTATACTGAGAGAAAAGATAATAGGGCAGTTACCCCAAAAGGGCATTTGGCGGAGACGTACAAGGCGGACTGCCTATTTTTCGCTGGCACATTTGGCAGGGGGAGCTGCCTGTTATGGAGCGGCTTTGTTCCTCATTTTATGCTGCGACCTGCATAAGGATATTTATACAAACCAATATAATTTTGAGTCGGCAGTAATGCAGTTTGGGCTGGGTGAGGGGCTGTGTCTGGATATCCGGAATCTTGCTTCATCCAAAACGACCGCTCACGTCTTTGAAAGCACGGAGATGGAATTCGTGCAGAGTACAACAGGCACATTTCCAGAAAACGTCCTTACAAACAGCAAGGAGGAAACCGTATCCGATGGTAAGACTGTTGTACAGGCAAAGGAGGCTGCCAGCGCGCAGGAGGTAATCATACTTCAAGAGGGGACTTCCTCCCAAAGTACGAAAACAGTGCAGGAGGATGAACCGGTAACACCGATTGAATACGGTCAGAGTGTAGCTTCTTTTGATTTTGCTGCGCTTGCTGCCGCGGGTGGGAACTGTGCCGACATTGATGCTTATGTTTCTACGCTTACACCGTCAAGCCAAAATGCCTATACAGGTCTTTTTGAAGGGAAAAATCTGATTTTGATCTGCGCGGAAGCATTTTCAGGCTTTCTCATTGACCCGGAGCTCACACCGACACTTTACAGGCTTTCCACAAATGGAATTAACTTTAATGATTATTATCAGCAGTCAATTGCCGGAACAACAGGAGGTGAATATCAGCTTTTATTTGGTTTGATTCCGACTTCCGGCGGAAGCTCTATTAAGGAGATTACGCAGAACGGAACGCATACCAATATGGGCGAGCTTTTAAATGACCAGGGATATTTCGGCATGGCTTTCCACAACAGTACCTACACGTATTACGACCGGCACGAGACGCATACAAGGCTGGGCTACAGTGGGGGATATATGGGAGTGGGGAATGGTCTTGAGGATCTGATCAGCCCTAAATGGCCGGCAAGCGATTTGGAATTGGTGCAGGAAACTCTGCCGATGTACATTGACAAACAGCCTTTTAATGTTTATTACATGACGGTAAGCGGTCACAGCGTATACGCCTTTGGCAACAATGCCATGTCAAGGGAAAATAAAGATGCTGTGGACGCATGGTGTGCGAAGAAAAATCTTTCCTACACGGAGCCTGTACGTGCTTATTTAGCGGCGAACCTTGAACTTGAAAAGGCAGTGGCGTATCTTGTGGAAACCCTTGAAGAAAAAGGTATTGCAGATGACACGGTCATCTGCATCGCGCCGGATCATTTTCCCTATGGGCTGGATTCGGATGCCTCCCTGGGAAATATGCCGTATTTATCTGAATTATACGGTTATCCAGTGAACACCTATGAGGAACGGGACAGAAGCCGTGCGATTATCTGGTGTGGGGCACTTGAAGATAAGGAGCCGATTATTGTCGATACGCCTTCCTCTTCCCTGGATATACTTCCCACATTGTGCAATCTCTTTGGTGTGGAATGGGATTCCAGGCTTTATGTGGGAAGGGATGTGCTCTCAGATGCTCTTCCGCTTGTTTTCTTTGGAAATTATGACTGGAAGACTGATTTAGGGTATTATAGTTCAACCAGCAAAATTTTTACGCCGACAGATGAAAATGCCGTCATTCCGGAAGATTATGTAGAGAAGATATCCAGTATGGTGAGAAATAGAATGACATTTTCTAAGTCTGTGCTCAGCAACGATTATTATACGCATGTTTATGATGCGGTATCAGTGCCGGAATGATAGTTGGTTCGCGGAGCGAGGCAGCGTTATTGATGAGGAATTTAAAGTCTAGGTTGGCGGTGAAGATTATAAGATTGACTTGCTCTTCTTTCATCGGGGGTTGCAGTGCTTGGCTCATTGGCAGTACTGGTATTTTTGTGTATGGGGCGGCTTACCGTCATTCAGATTTATATTATCAATGCTGTAATCGGGGTGACGAATGCATTTCAGCAGCCTGCATCTGCTGTGGCGGCGGGACGGTTCGTGCCGAAGGAGAAGAACTCAAATGTAAGCGGAATGAACGCTTTTTCCAATAACCTGATTGTGGTATTTGCCCCTATGCTTGCGGATTGGCAGGGATGCTGGGAACAATTGTGGGAAACGGCGCAGGAAGCGGTATGGCGGTTATGTTTTTGTGCACCGGGTTATGTGGATTTACGGTGAGCATGATTTTCTGTTTTAACACAAAGATACGAAAACTGGATTAGGTAAGAAAAACACAAAGGGGCGAGATAATCGCCCCTTTCAAATGCAATTAAAGCTGGTCTTGCTGGCTTAATAATTGTGTCATTTTATCAACCATCTCATTAATGACACTTGCCTGTGTTGCAACTTCTGTCGTATCATTAGCATTACTTTCAGCCATAGCATTGATAGAATTGAATTGTTCGTTTTCATTTTTAATGTTTTCAACAATATCCTGATTGATGGAAATTGTCTTCTTAATTACTTCAGATTGTTTGCCGTGCGCTTCTCCCATGGTGTTTATTGTTTCCACAGATGTATTTAACAGCCCTGTCATATCCTGCATACTCTGAAATACATTTTCAAAATATTCGTTTTGCGTATTAAGCTTTACGGAGTTTTCATTTACCTGTGCTGTAATATCTCTGACATTCTGCTGTACTCTTTCGATAACGGATTGTACAATCTGCAAGGATTGCTGCGTGCTGTTTGCAAGATTTCCTACTTCCGTTGCAACCACCGAAAATCCTCTTCCGGCTTCGCCGGCTCTTGCCGCTTCAATAGAAGCGTTTAATGCCAATAAGTTTGTGGAATTAGAAATATCGCTGATCAGATTTAATGTAACGCCGATTTCCTGAACAGCCTCAGATAATCTTTGGGTTATTTCCGTTGTAGTCTGCATCGATGCAGATACTTCTTCGTTGATTGTATGTAGATTGCCAAGAAGTTTTTCATTTTCAACAGATTTATCTAATAAATCCTTTGAAACCTGTTCAACTTTTTCTACGTTATCGGCAACGACACCTTCCCATTCGCTCAGTTCTCCGAGATTTGCCATACTCTCATCTGTTTTAGAACTAAGCAGATTACTGCTTGCAACTAATTGTTCGCTTGTAGCAGCTAATTCTTCAGCGGATGCGCTTTCATTCTCTGATACCTGCGAAAGCGCTAACCCTGCTGTCTGCAGATTCTCAGATAGCTTATGAACAGCGGTAAGAACATTTGTGACGTGTTCGTTGTTCTTTTCCAACTCATCTTTCTTTGCATTTACTAAAAAATGAGAGACAAAAAATGTAAAAATAGTTAATCCGGTTAAGGACAGCATAAGCGCAACCAAGCACAGGAGAAGATCTGTAAGGAATAGTTCATCCTTGACCGGAAGAAGGTCTGTGCCGCGGATAAACCAGCCTACAAACAGCGATGCCATACAGATCAGACCGCTTGTCAGCAGCATCTTAATATCCAAAAAGAATGCCATCAAGATAAGGAAAAAGAATAAAAATCCCCAAAATGTCCTGGACGGAACCATGTATAATAAGTAATTCCATTGGATGACCAATGCGGCTGCTGAAAAAATCTTGCCAATCTGCAGTCTGCCTTCTTTCAAATACCCGTTTTCATCAAAGGATGTCTTTACAATAAAGATTGCGATAGCAAAAAAAGTCAGATCCATTACAGCTAGACCAATTGTTGCGAGCCAGGGCACAGTAGGATATAATCCAAATAATTTTTCGGCATTAAACATAACGGTTGCGCACATACAGGCGCATACCAATATGATAAGCCCCCATTTGAAAACCGTAGATAAATACACTTCAACAGCTGTTTTTTTCTTGTTCATAGTAACCTCCTAAGTAAAATTAAGTTAATTGATTGATATAAGATAATCTTGCTCTGATGGCATTAATTGCAACTTGTAATAATATACCATTTTTGTGCATTTTTGTCAATTTTTCATTGATATAAGTATAAAAAATATTCAAATTTACCATATGAAAGACGGTTTCACGGTCCATCTGTAATGTGTTATAATTTGTTAAGCATAATATGAAATATGAAAAGAAGGAAACGAATGTGGAAGAATCAAAGGAAAATACAAGAAAGTATTTCATAGACAATTTAAGGTGGATGGCGATCTTGCTGCTTTTTCCGTTTCATGACGCCCAAATCTGGGCGGGGGCAAATACAGCGGATTTTACATATGGTCCCATACAAGCATGCTGCCCTATATGTTCTCAACTGCCGTGTATCCATGGTATATGACCTTATTATTTGTGATAGCGGGTATAAGCTGTAAATATTCACTTTAAAGGCGGACGAACAGGTAGTTTCAGCGTAATAATCGTGTGGAAGGTCAGCGTATCAGAATTGTAGTACATTTGAATATCACCGTGGTACTTACTGACCGTTTTACGAATGCTTTTTATACCGAAACCATGTTTATGCTTATTCACTTTGTTGGTGACAAGGCTGCCCTGGGGATTGGAGAAAGGATCTTTTCTGCAGGAATTTATGACGGTTATCACCACGAATGGAGTTTTGGCTCTCCTCACCGCACTGACTTCAATGTAAGCTTCCGGAATGCTTGCGGCAGCTTCCATTGCATTGTCCAGCAGGTTGCCGAACAGGGAAGTGAGATCGCTGTCGGCAATAAAGTCGATTGTTTCATGGCGTATATCTACATGGAAAGAAATCTTCCTGCTGTCGCATTGCCGCTTGCAGCGGCACAAAATGGTATTCAGCATTTCATGGTCGCACAGCCGGGCAGCTTCTTTTAGGTCTGAGGAAAGCAGGAGCTGACGGATGTATGCGCTGATTTTGTCGTGTTCCCTTTTATCATTCAGCAAATTGATAGACTGCAGGTGCTTTTTGATGTCGTGAATGAGAATGCTTTGATTTTCATTTTGAGAAAGAAGCATCTGATAGTATTCTGCGGAATTTGCTTCTTTTTGAAGCAGCAGCTGCATTTCTGTAAATTCTAAATTCTTTTTCTGATTATATTGGTTGATTCCGAACACAAGCAGATTGGTGATTAATAAGAAAACGGCATCCAGGGTAACGGCTGCGGTCATAGCGGGGGAAAGCGTGTAGGTATCGTTGACCGTCAGCAGGGTGAACATAATAGAAATAGAGGTCAGCGGAATTAGGACCAACAGCAGCGAGGAATGATCATGCTGCTGGCTATACTCCTGCCTGTCCTTCAAAAAGTGCATGAAGAGATAAATGATGGTAAAAAAAATCATTTTGCTAAAAAAGATGAAAATGATTTTATTGTGAAAATGTGCTGCTTCCGTAAAAAAATGGGGCACAAAATACTGGATAATGTTGTATACTGCCAATTCGCATATTGCCATGACAGCTGTCAGTATGGCGGAGTGAAAAAAGGCTGCCTGCCATTTTAAACGGTACTGAGTAAGCAGGAAGATAAAATTGGCAAGCAGGTACATAAAGATATTCAGCCATGTGGAAGCTAACATGGAGACGGCAAGCAGGAGCAGATAAAGAAGGCACAGCACGGCAAGTTTTGTCCGGATCCTGTATCTGGGAATAAAAAGCGTGGAAGAGTACTGGTGCAGAACGATTGCTTCCACCAAAAAACTCAAAACAAAGCAGAGTGTATTTTCCATCAGATTCACCTCGTACTTTCCAGGTAAAGGAGATATGCTTCCTTAAAGGCGCTATATTTCCTTTTTGTCAGGTAGGCATGGAACTGCCCGCCCGCCATGTGGATAAGAGAATGGTCAAAATCGGTAACATGTTCAAAGTTGACGATAAAACTGCGGTGTGTCTGAAAGAAGCAGTTTTTCGGCAGTAATTCCAGATGGTACTGCATATTATGGACGGATTCGAAATCGCGCATCGTGGTATGGACGATTACTTTTCTGCCCAGTGCTTCAACGGCTATGACGGAAGATGCCGGAAGGGTGTGCACGCCCTGTCTGGTTTCGATGGGGATTTTGACGGTCATGGTATGATACAGGTCAATAGCTTCTTTCATATTGCGGAAAAAGCGGTGCGCATCCAGCGGCTTGGACAGATACCGGAATACATGGAAACGCATGGCGTCATCCAGATATTCGGGATAAGAGGTCACTACAAAAATAATGATATTTTTATTTGATCTTTTCAATTCGTTTCCCACATAAATGCCGTTGATTCCCGGCATTTCTATATCCAGGAATAGAAGATCCTTTTCGCCCTCGTCTGCAAGAAGGGATTCCCCGTCAGAGAAGCAGACGATTTCAGGGCATTTCGTGCAAGCCTTTTCAAAATAGCCCCTGATGTACTGCTGCAGCTGCTCGCGCATCAGGGCATCGTCGTCACAAATTAGTATCCGCATTTTTCCTACTCCGTTCCTACTATTACATAAATCATCTATGATACAGTATACGGCATAGAAAGAAGAAAATAT
>BLLW01000075.1 GCA_011959285.1 Lachnospiraceae bacterium
GGCAGATATCCCCTACCTTATCCTCCAGAAACTTTCCCATCTGCTCCTGCAGGGTGTCTGCATCTTCCCCCATGTAATTGTCTTCAAGACCTGTCATGGTGGTCTTCACATCTTCTATTACGGCTTCCACATTTATCGCGGTTGCCTTGCATGTCTCCATCGCTTCCTTCATCCTATCCAGATTCATTTTGACCTGATTGTTCCCGTTTCCCACCTTTATAATCCTCCCCATATACACCTAATTTCACAAAGTGATAATTATGTTTTTCAAACTATAATTTTTTATTATTTATACTCTTCTATGAAAACTCCTTCTCAATTCTATACTAAAACACGTCAGAATGCTATGTATTTTTCAAAAGCAGTGATAATTTTACACTTTTATACATTCAAATCTTTTTATATCAGACAAATGTATATACAATTATTCTTTTTATTATAACCTATAGGTATATCTTTACTGTTCCGGGACACGAAAAAAGCGCCTACCAGAATCTTCTGATACGCGCTTCCTCATTTATCAATTTTTGCGTCTTTTTATCTTACCGCTCCATTTTCCAGAAGTATGCACTATAGGGAGGCAATTCACTTCCTCCTCCAAAATCATGCAATTTGCCGCTAATCAAGTCTACTGCCTGACCGCATCCGGCATCAAAATGTGCAGTATAGGGCTCGCTGTCCGCATTAATTGCAACCAACACTCTCTCCCCATCCGTCTTTCTCTCAAAAATACACTGCTTATTGGTCAGCACCACAGATCTGAAATCTCCATAATTTAGTGCAGGTGATTCCTTCTTTGCCTTCGCAAGCTTACTGATCCACTCCGTCAGTTCATTGCATACCGGCTCCTCGTAGCAGGCGCGGAGCGCAGGGTCGCCTTCGCTCTTGTTCGCCTTTGCCCCCCATTCACTTCCATAGTATACGCATGGAATTCCGGGCATGCCAAAGCACAACGCATAGATAAGCGGCAGATGCTTTTCATTGCTCAAAATGCTTGCCACTCTGGTCACATCATGGTTGTCCACAAAAGACAGCAGATGTTTCCCTTTGTACAAAGTCCAGTTTTCCGGTCCGAACTGCCGAAGCAGGGAATGTACGATTTCAAACATATTCATGCTGTTAAAGCTGGAGAACAATCCCTTGTAGCACTCATAATTTGTTGCGGAATGAAGCATCCCGTCATTCACCAGACGATTATAATCACCGTGAAGCATCTCACCTAATAAATAAAAGTCAGGTTTTAACCCTTCCGTAAAACTCCTGAGTCTTCTCACAAAATTTTCATCCAGACAATACGCTACATCAAGACGCAATCCATCAATATCAAATTCATCTACCCAGTACTTTACCGCATCTAAGATATGATCCACCACTTCTCCATTTTGAAGGTTCAGCTTCACAAGATCATAATTCCCTTCCCAGCCTTCATACCACAGACCGTCATTATAATTGGAATTGCCGTCCAGACTGATTTTAAACCAGTGAAGGAAGGGAGAATTTTCCCGGTTCTTCACTACATCCTGAAACTGATAGAAACCTCTGCCTACATGATTGAATACCCCGTCTAACACCACCTTGATTCCATTTTCATGAAGCTTTGCGCAGACTTCCTTAAAATCTTCATTCGTCCCAAGACGAGTATCGATTTTCTTATAATCCCTCGTATTGTAGCCATGGGTATCAGATTCAAACACCGGTGAAAAGTAAACCGCATTTGCTCCTAGCTTCTTTATATGAGGAATCCAGTCCTCCACTTTCTTGATCCTGCTGGTCAGGACGCCGTCATTTTCAAAAGGTGCCCCGCAAAACCCCAGCGGATAAATCTGATAAAAAACACTTTCATATGCCCACATATTGTGCGCCTCCTTACTCTGTCATAGTTGGGTCTAAGTCATTCCTTCCTGTGTTATGGCTTATGTATTTTGACCCTTCATCAGTTTACCACACTTTCATTTTAATGTACATGTTTTCATTTCAGCAGCGTCATTTTAAGGGTTAGTACGCACTTGGTCAATTTGAGAGGCATTTCTATTGACCAAACAAGTACTTTTTCAAATTTGAAGTTCGACACTTTCAAATTTTAACTAAAAACCAGATACAAGATTTTTGACAGAAAAGAGCAAAAAATAGAGAAATCCCCAATTTCCACATAGTTATCCACAATGACATATGTGTCATTCTATGTGAACCAAGTAACTTTTCTTTCAAAATCCGACGTCATTTTTCCTACATCCTGCATTTTTTGCGCTTTTTATACTTTTTTAAGTCAAATTTCCACAAAAGAATCTATCAGACAAAAAAAGAGCATGTGAAGTTATCCACATGCCTTATAGCCATTGCTTATAGCCACTCATCCCAAAATCTTTCAACCCTCTTTTCAATTTGCTCCAAGGAAACTCTTTCATACGCTTTCCATTCTCTAGGAAACATCCTGAGATAGGAATTGGTCAGAAATCTCTCGTCCAAAAGCGCTATGATTCCCACGTCCTGCGCCGTCCTTATAACTCTGCCGGCTGCCTGAAGGACCTTGTTCATGCCTGGATATTTGTACGCAAAGTCAAACCCATCATCTCCTCTTAAGTCAAAGTACCGTTTCAGAATCTCTCGTTCGGTACAAACCTGGGGCAGTCCTGTTCCAACGATCATTGCGCCGATCAGGCGCTCATTTTTAAGATCGATTCCTTCACTAAAAATACCTCCAAGCACGCAGAATCCAAGGAGGGTGCTTCCCTCTTCCCGATCCGATTCAAATTCTTTCAAAAACGCTTCCCTGCTTTCCTCATCCATATGCTCTGCCTGCAGCAGGCATTTCGTTTGATTCTCCGCAAAGCGGCGGCAGTATGCATTATATATGTTCTGTAAAAAAACATGAGAAGGAAAGAACACCATATAATTTCCTTCCCGTCTGCAAATAATCCTGTGGATGTAATCGGCAATATGATCATACTCCGATTCTGTCCGCCTGGTATACTTGCTGGTCACATCACACGCCACAAACAGTCCTTTCCGCCTTGGATCAAAGACAGAATGTGCATATACCTCATAATCCCCCTCTTCCGCCCCCAGCAGCTGCTTATAATATTGAATGGGAAGCAGAGTCGCCGAAAAAAGAATCGTGCTTCGTCCCCGCATCATGCATTCCTGCAGGTTCTTGGACGGGTTGACACAAAAAAGCTTGATGAAAAAACCACCGTCTTCTTCCAACTGTGTATAAATCACATAGTTTTGGTCCAGCTTATCATTAATCAGCAAAAAGTGGGAGACCTCAAAATAAAATTCCAGAACGTCTCTTCTCACCGGACTTTCTTCATGATCCTCAAGGTATGTTTCCATGGTGGAGGACAGCCTAATCAGCGCCTTCATAAATGGCGCTGCATCCTCATCGTCCAGATAGGCATAGTTCTCACATGCACGCTTTAACTCTAAAAGTTCTCTGTTGCACTTTTCCAACTGATGGTACATCTTGATGTCATACTCTTTGATGCGTCTTTTAAGTGCCAGAAAATCTTCCTTTCTTAGAACTGCACTGTACATTTCTCTTCCCCGATCCACCAAATTATGCGCCTCGTCGATCAAAAAAAGATATGCGCCCCTTACTCCCTCCTGAAAAAAGCGCTTTAAATACACATGCGGATCAAACAAATAATTGTAATCTCCTATAATGGCATCCGCAAAAAGACTCATATCCAGGCTCATCTCAAAGGGACAGACCCTATGCTTCATTGCAAATTCCTCAATTGCTTCACGATTAAAATTGTCTACGCGAGTCAACATATCATAAATTGCATCATTGATGCGGTCATAGTGTCCCTTCGCATAAGGACAGTATTCTGGGTTACATTCCGTCTCCTCCATAAAGCATATTTTGTCCTTGGCAGTCAATATAACTGACTTAAGAAAGAGTCCATGTCTTCGCATCAGCTCAATGGTATCGTCCGCCACTGTCCTTGTAATGGTCTTTGCTGTTAAATAAAAGATTTTCTCCCCTCTGCCTTCACCCATTGCTTTTACTGCCGGAAACAATGTGGATATGGTTTTGCCTACACCGGTGGGCGCCTCTAAAAATAATTTCCTTTTGTGATAGATGGTTTGATAGACATAAGATACAAGCTCCTTCTGCCCTTCTCTGTATGTAAATGGAAAAGAAAGTTCCTTAATGGACTGCGTGCGCTGATTCTGCCATGTGGACTGGAAATCTGCCCACTTCTTATACTCCTTTATAAGTCCCCCGAACCATTCTTCCAACTCACTCATCTCATATTCAATATGAAAGTATTTTATCTCTTCCGTATCAATGTTACAATACGTAAGACGTACCCGTATATGCCTCAATTCATTCTGCTTTCCATAAATATAGGCATAGCACTTTGCCTGGGCAAGATGCACCGGAACAGCTTCTTTGATCTTATGGAGGTCTTTGTATGTTCCCTTTATCTCATCTACGGTAACCGTCACAAGATCCCGATATGCAACAGCAATTTCTGACTCCGCAAGTTCCGGTACCAAAGAGAGATCGCCCCCGCTTTGAATAATAATTCCGTCTGCACGCCCTTCTACGCAAATCTCATAATCCACAGCTGTATACACATAACGCAAAAAAACCTCCGCATGATAATCTGCTCCCATACGTCGCTGTATCATTCGATGAATCCTTCCGCCCTCCTGCATTGCATTTTCAGGAGACGTCGCTCTTCTATTGTCAATATTTCCGGATCGGAGAAGAAATTCAACTAAATTCCGGACTGATATATGTATTTCCAAGCTATGCTTTCCTTTCCTTTAAAAGCAGATAAGAAACTCCCTAAAGAGATAGTAAGCTATCTTTTTCAGGGAGTCAATAAGATACTATTCGGTTGTATGCGTATAGATGTGTCTAACTTGCCAATGCAAAGCGGCTTACTACTTTTTCGAAATCCGGATTGTATCCGTCATAGGACACGGTCAGCACCTGCCTTAAATCAAGACCCAACACTCCAACAATTGATTTTGCATCCACTGTATACCTGTTGTAAAAAACGTCAATATCAAAATCACATTTTGAAGCTGCGGCTACAAAACCCTTCACTTCATCCAAGTTTAATTTTATTCTTCTCTGCATCATATTATCACCTTTCTTTCTCCCAAATGCAGGATGTGAAAACGTTTTCTGGTACTTGAAGAAAGATTACCACCCCTTTTAGGATTTGTAAAGTACTTTTTCTAGTACAATTTACCAAACTTAGTCATATACTAGCAGTTGGCACATTTCTTTCCTGCTTTAGCCTATTATTGACAAAAAACTTTAATTTTATACTGCTATTTTTCTTGAAACTCCGTCATATACCTCCGGTATCTTATAGGAAGCATATTGCGCTGTAGTCCATAATTGCTACGCTCTTTTATTGCTATAGTATGAAAAAAACTGGTAAACAGTTCACTGTACTTTTTCTCTCCCTCTGAAAAAGCATGCTCCACCTGCTGCCTGTTTTCATAACCGCAAACCAGATACCACTCTCCTTTCGCAGGGTGCATAGCAAATATATTTCGTATTTCGTCATGAATCACAAAATTCTCAAGGGGAAGCCTGTCCGCAAAATGAGGCACTACAAACGTGAGTACATTATTTTTAGGTCCCATGACAGCATACAGTATGCCATTTTCCAATTCCTTGAACCGGAGGAACTCCACATGATAGTGTGCCTCATTTGCCGTAAAACGCGCAAGCTCAAATACCCTGTGAATATACGGATTGGACAGATTCCCCATTAAATCCCTCTTATCCTTCATGGCAAGCCCTGCTGCCACCGTCTTATACACCGCCTCCGCCTTATCCTGCTTCTCGGAGGCAAGCGCCCTGCAGATAGCAAGATAGGTCTCTTCCCCAAACTCTTTCATCACCGTTCTCGCAACGCTTGCCGCCTTCCTCTCGTCTGGAGGATGTGTCTCATAAACAGCAAACAACCGATAGTTTTCATCCTCACCAAGGCAGAGATGAATCTGGTCATGGGGCTTTTTCGCAAGATAGGCATCATAAATTCCTGTAAAAATTCCTTCCAGAGAATCTTCACAAATCAGATAATATTCTTCCATCCTTTCTCCCTTCTCAGCCGCTTACCGCCTGCTTCCAGCATAGCTCACTTCCGTCGTCAAACAGGGATAATTGTCTGTATGTCATGCCGTCCCTGTCAAAGGGAAACTTTTCTTTGCGGTCGATGAGGTTCCTCGTTATATAGTCTTCTTCCAGCTTCGTGGGATACATCATCTTTCCGTTACATGTTATGAAATACAGTGCACGCTTTAGTGCGACACCAATTTTCTTTAAATCATCAAAGGTAAGATTCCCGCTGCGCCTTGCCCTTATAATTCTCTGCGCGCTTTTTACACCAATTCCAGGCACCCGCAAAATGGTTTGATAGTCCGCTCTGTTAATCTCCACCGGAAACACTTCCAAATGCCGCAGCGCCCAATCTGCCTTGGGATCCAGTAATATATTGAAATTCGGACGGCTTTCGCTCAAAAGTTCCTGCGCCTCAAACCCATAAAATCGCAGAAGCCAGTCCGCCTGATATAGCCTGTGCTCCCGTAAAAGCGGAGGACCGCCCGGCAGTGCGGGCAAATCCTTGTCCTCATTTACACTGACAAATGCAGAGTAATACACACGCTTTAAGTCAAACTTCTTGTACAGATTCTCCGCTACCATCATAACTTGATAGTCGCTTTCCGGTGTAGCGCCTACGATCATCTGGGTAGACTGTCCTGCCGGGACAAAAGAAGGTGCATGCCTGTACACCACAATTTCATTCTTGTTCTGTGTGATGCCCTGCTGAATCTGCCGCATAGGGGACAGAATATTCTTGCGGTGCTTGTTCGGCGCCAGCTTTTTAAGCCCTTCCGCTGTGGGAAGCTCTAAATTGACACTCATCCTGTCTGCTAAAAGTCCCAGCCGCTGAATCAGCTGGGGGTCTGCTCCCGGAATCGCCTTCACATGGATATAGCCCTGAAACCGGTATAGCGTGCGCAGTTTATGCACTGCTTCATAAATCAGTTCCATCGTATAAGTAGGGCTGTACACAATCCCGGAACTTAAAAATAATCCTTCTATATAATTACGTCTGTAAAATTGTATGGTCAGCTCACAGATTTCGTCCGGCGTAAAAGTTGCCCTAGGGACATCATTTGATTTTCGATTGATACAGTACTTACAGTCATAAATACACTCATTGGTAAAAAGTATTTTTAAAAGCGAGATACACCGTCCATCCGCCCCGAAACTATGGCAGATTCCTGCAGCAAGCGTATTGCCGATTCCTGTTCCGTCCCCTCTTCGACCCACGCCGCTTGATGAACAGGAAACATCGTATTTAGCCGCATCTGAAAGAATGTCCAGCTTATCCATAAGAGATTGATTTTCAGTTTTTTGAACGATAAGATTACTTTCCATACCAGCGCCTCGTGCAGAACATTTGTTTGTTTTATATTAACACAGTTGTTTTCATTTGACAATATAATTTCGAACATTTGTTTTGATATTGCACGATTTATTTCCACATGCTATGGAAAATCCATATACTTTAGGAAGAAAAACATACAAAAACCGACGGCATAGACTCATTGATATGCTCCCTGTTTCAGCAACAATCCCTGCCTCAACCAATACATTTACAATATTGCTAATAGTAGACTGTCGCAAGCCTGTTCTTTCTGCTAATTTTGCCGGGATATTAGAGTATATCATAGAATGAAAAGAATTACACAACTACTGAAGTCGTGTTCCTTATATTTTTAACTCTTAAACTCCTTTATTTTTAAAAGCCGTTCTCCAATTTCCCTCTCTTTCCCCTGACTGGTAGGGATATAATACTCCCTCCCCTTAAGGGACGCTGGCAGACACTCCATATCGGTCAGCTTCTCTTCCGCATCATGGGCATACTGATACCCTTCTCCATAGTGAAGCTCCTGCATCAAGCTGGTAACTCCATTCCTGATCTGCAGCGGAACCGGTTCGGTCAACATCTTTTCCGCGTCCTTTTTTGCCCTCTCATACCCCACATACAACGCATTCGATTTAGGCGCCATAGATAAATAAACCACTGCGTGAGTCAAATTCACATTACATTCAGGCATTCCATTAAAATGGCATGCCTGATAAGCAGCTACCGCTACCTGTAATGCCTGTGCGTCTGCCATCCCCACATCTTCACTGGCAAACCTGATCAGACGCCTTGCCACATAAAGAGGGTCCTCTCCCGCTTCCAACATTCTCGCCAGCCAATAAATGGCGGCGTCCGGGTCGCTGTTGCGCATGGACTTATGCAGCGCGGAAATCAAATTATAATGTTCCTCGCCAGCTCTGTCATATAAGAGCATCTTTTTGCCGGTACACTGCTCTAATATTTCCTCCTGCACCGTAATAGAGCCATCCTCCTCTATCTTTCCGTTCAACACTGCCATGTCCAACGTATTAAGGGCAGTCCTTGCATCCCCATTGGCAAAAACTGCAATTGCATTTAAGAGTCTGTCTTCTATATGAATCGTGTTGTTTCCAAATCCGCGCTTATCGCTCAGTGCATTATGCAGAAGCTTTCTCACGTCCTGTTCGGTCAACGCCTGCAGAACAAACACCTTGCACCTTGACAAAAGAGCGGAATTAATCTCAAAGGAAGGATTCTCTGTGGTCGCCCCAATTAAAATAATGCTTCCCTTCTCCACATAGGGAAGAAAAGCATCCTGCTGTGCCTTATTGAAACGATGGATCTCGTCCACGAATACAATCGTCTTAAGTCCCACCATGCGGTCGCCTTCCGCCTGCCTCATCACGTCCTTGATTTCCTTGATACCGCTTGTCACTGCACTGAAGTCAATGAACGACGCGCATGTCATATGTGCGATAATCCGCGCCAGCGTGGTTTTTCCTACCCCCGGCGGTCCCCAGAATACCATGGAGGAAATCCGATCCTTCTCCAGCATCTGGCGCAGTACCTTGCCTTTTCCCACAAGATGCTCCTGACCGATATAGTCATCAAGTGTCTGCGGGCGAAGCCTGCTCGCTAAAGGGGCGCTTAAATTTACTTCCTGGGTAAAAAGTGATAACTGTTCCATCCCCGATTCCTTTCAAAAACATCAGTCCCACCCGCCAATATCTTCCGTCTCAAGGTCCCCCCCATGGCACACCGGACATGACATCTTATCTTCCGCTTTTATTAATTCTATCTTTTGACCACACTGCCCGCAGCGTCCAATATATTCTCTGTCCTCCTCTAAAAGCCACAATACGGGAACACTCTCTATACTTTGACATTCCTTACAATAAGATAACTGATAAGAAAAGTCAAAGGGTACCAATGCTGTTTTCTTGGCGATACCTGCTATCTCTATTTCTATATCCTCTGGAAAAAGCGCTGCCACCCGGTCCAGCTTTCCATGCATGATACCGCACCCGGTTCTACATTCCCATCCCGCTCCACATGACTTGCAGGTAATCCTCTTTATTTCTCCCACCTGATCATGCTCCTTTCTCATCCTGCCAGCAAGCGCTGCTTATTGTAAAAGGCTAAGCAACATATCCGGCTGGTGATTTGCCTGTGCCAACATAGACTGTCCCGCCTGAAGCAAAATCTGAAAATTGGAAAACCGCACCATCTCTTCCGCCATATCGGTATCCCTGATACGGGATTCTGCCGCAGTAGTATTTTCAACGATATTATTCAAATTCGTCATGGTATGTTCCAGCCGGTTCTGAATGGCTCCATACTGGCTCCGCACATTGCTCACATATGTAATCGCATTCTTAACTGCATTCACCGCATCCCCAGCGTCTTCTATCGTTTTCACATTTGTTTCTGCAATTCCAAGAGCCTCTGCATCCATCTGGTAAAGGTCGATGTAAATAAACTGATCCTCAAATGCATCTGTTCCCACCAAAATGCCTAACTTCGCTCCTCCGCTCATATCTATCGCTATCTTGGAAGGATCGATGCCGAATAGCTGCTCCGGCGCTGTAGCGCCCAGAATACTGGTTCCGCCTTCCGAAAGGTTATTGGTTATCACAGAGCCGGCGCCATCCTTGGATTCATAGGCAAGCTTTCTTACAAATTCCACCAGATCTTTGTCGGCGCTGCTGAACATTCTCACTATTTCAGATTCAGTCTTTCCGGTTTGTCCTTTAATCGCATCCCCAAGACTCTTTCCCGCCAAAAGATCTGTAAATACCTTATTCATTCCACTTGCTATATTTGCACCAGTTACGGCTCCGCCGCCGTTTGCAAGATAACCGATATATGCTGCTCCCAAGTACCCATGCCCATACGGTCTTCCATTCATAGTGAATCTTTTCAGATAGTCTCCGATATGACCATCCTGACTGTCGTCCTGATCGCTTTGAAGCAGTTTTGCATAGTAAAGTAAAGTATCATTCCAACCGGTAGTAAAGCCTCCGCCCGCAAGCTGTGCCGTTCCTTCCACAAACCATGTGGGATATTTTTCACCGCCTCTGCCGCTCATCCCATCCGTGAGATTGTACTGCATCACCGTATGCATAAGTTCATGGGCTATGGTGGACTCTAATACCTCCGCCTTTGCGCCGGTGCCATCCGCGTCCGCGTCATTAAAGTCGGCAGCGTCCACCTTGATCATCATAGATACAGGTCTGCCACTCCCGCCGTAAGAATACTGCGCATACGCCAGCGTATTGTTGGGACCATCTATAAAGGAAACATTTAAAGCCAGCTTAATCGGCGTAGTTCCTGTCGCCTGCTCCAATGCTGGAAATGCATCAAAAATCTGTCTCACCGCATTTGGCACAAATTCCTTGGCTATCTTGTCAGCCAGTACACTTCCGCTGGTCACATCCACCCCTGCACGCCCTGAAGCGCCTGCACCCTGCGCAGATTCCACTGCTATAGTTCCGTCCTGCAGATTACAAGTCAGCTCATATTGATAACTCTTCATGACCGCGCCCGATCTGGGAGAAAGTCCATTGTCTGGGAAAAGCTTCCGTTCATTAAATACCGTATGGTGAGCCGAAGCATCAATCTGTGCCTTAATCTCCTGAATCTCGTCATCCACAAGTTCCCGATCATCATCTGACAGCGTTCCGTTGGCTGCCTTAATTGCAAGTTCATTGATGCGGTGCAGCATCTCATGAACTTCATGCAAAGCGCCCTCTGCCGACTGCACCAAAGAGATACCATCCTGTGCATTCGCCGTCGCTTGCGTCAGTCCTCTGATCTGCCTGCGCATCTTCTCCGAAATGGACAACCCCGCCGCATCATCTGCCCCACGATTGATTCTATAGCCGGAGGACAATTTTTCCATTGTCTTCACATTGTTACGATTGTTAAAACCAAACTGCCTTTCCGCATTCCATGCAGGCATGTTATTTCTTACAGATAGCATTCCTTTGCCCTCCATTTTTCTCAACCATAGCGCAGTATCATTCAAAAACGTTTATAATATAAATTTATATCGGCATATCAAAGCAAAAATCTTAGTATAAAATTAATATTTTTCAACTATTTCACTCTCCTATTTAGCACCCTTCCCCTTCTTTCGGCAATCTCCTGTGCCTCCTTTATAAATCTATCATATTCCTCCTGTGTCGTTGTCACGATTCCTGTTTCGTCCTCATCACTAAATCCAAAATCATAAACTTCCCACGGAATCTGCGCCCCGTCCCACCACTGCGCGGGAGGAAGATCGTTGTGGAAAAATCCATCCACATACCATCCGTCATCCCCTTTTTTCAGATAAAGGAACCGCTCCACAGATGCCCCGTTGTCCGGCAGTTCCAGAACGCCGCTGTCCCCGAACACAAGGTTTACTTGAAACAGCGCGCTTTTGCCTTCTTCATCCACCACAAGTTCCCTGCCCGACAAGAATACCTTTACTGTCCGCCAGGCATCCTGCATCTCCGCATCCAAGGGTGTGTTTGAAAGAAGTGAAATCATATATGGATTCAATCCGAAATGCTCTGTAAAAAGCCACGCTGTCTGCTCCGCTTTCTCCCCTGCCTTTTCAACGGCTTTTGCCGCCTGCTCTTTCATTGCCTGATCCGTTTCTTTTATAAGGTCAGAAGAAACATATTGTTTATCCGGATAATATAATTCATGCAGACGCGCAAGCTCCTCTTCCCACTCCAAGCTAAGCAGCGCATACCCCACACTGCATTCTAAGTAGACAGACCGTCCCAATTCCTCCTGAATAAATACCTCCCCCTCTATAATTTCCTTTCCTTCCTTTTGAAACAGCGTACATACCACATGTTTCCACCTATCCAGCTTGCCAAAATAGCCTGCCGTTCCATACCTGACCTGCAGATAGCTGGCTATCTGGATCCCATTCAATAGCTGCTCTCCGCTTTCAATAACCTGATTTTCCGAAAGATCCCCATTGCCGGTTAACATAAGTTGGTAATTGTTGATATGCTGGATTTCTTCCTCTCTCACATCTACCATGATTCCTCCGGCTTGGTCCACCCTTTCCATGAGTTCATTATATTCCCACACTTCTATTTCTTCCAGATCAAGCGCCAGATTCTGATTCAGAACCGCAAGGATTTCCTGGTCCGTATATTTCTCCAATATTTCTTCCAGCTTGCATCCCTCTCCCGCAAGATCTGTCAAATATAAATCGTCTGAAATCAATACCACGTATCTTTCATCCCCATGGTTCTGATCAGGACCGGGCAGTAACAGAATCACCGCTCCCTGCAGATTCCCGTTTAGTCCTTCTCCCGTTCCCTTTACTGCCACCGCCTCTCCGGTAAAGAAATCCTTTTCTACCGGGGAGGGCTCTACCGCTCCGGTTTCTTCCTGTCCCGGATTTGTTTCCACGGTCCTCAAATTGCTTTCAGAAACTTCCTCCTTTGCAGCAAGACCTCCCGTATAAGTGCACCCAGCCATAAGGAAAATAGAAATAACCAGAATGACCAACGCTGCTATGCTGGTTTTTCTTTTCTGCGCAATCTCTTCCATTCGTCTTCTCATAAATGCTTTTCCTCCGGTCATCATGGTTGCCGTTTTTAATACCTGTTCTTTCTCCTTTGACTGCATAATCATTGCAAGAAGGGTCTCCCCATAGTCACAGCGCTTTTCTTCCCCCAGTCTGCGCAGGCAGCCTGCATCGCAGGCAAGTTCTCCATCACGCAAAGACAGTCTTGCTGCAATCCACACAATCGGATTGTACCAGTTTATGACAAGGCACAGGCTTCTGACAAGCGCCCATATATGATCCCCGTGTTTGTAATGCATAAGTTCATGCATCAAGATGAAATCAAGCTGCTCTGCGTCCTTTCGCTCTTCACATTCCCAGGGAATATAAATTGCCGGCAAAAGCCCGAACAGACAAGGGGATGAAAGCCTGTCTCCTATCAGGAACACAGGAATCCTGCTTTTGCCTGTCAGTGATTCAGGCAGTCTCTTCCTCACAGACTTAAGGTAATGATAAAAGGAAAGATTCTGCCACAGGAAAACCAATGCAGTCACCACCATTCCCACCATCCATACCCTGCATGCTGCCAGTTTGATTTTCCCAAAGAGCGTTCCTGGCGCCTGCTGCTTCAATTCTATGGATTCGGTAGAAACCGCCTCCCTTTCCTGATCTTTTCCATTTTCTTCTACGCCAGCCTCTATGCCTTTACTGTCCTGCACAGTCAGGTCCATATCCTCCCCCTGCGTCCAGTTATTTTCCGCTCCGGCAGCCTTTTGACTTTCTTCTGTTAAATGGTCATAATATGCCTGATACTGCTGCATCTTATATTCCAGGTCCTGCCTGTCCGCTTCTTCTTCCACCATGCGGCTTCCGGTACTCCAAACTGCCGTATTCATTACACTGATCGGACTGTAAAAGAGTACCCCAGGCATCAAAAGACGCAGCGCCGCAAGCAGCCAGATCGGATATAGGATCAGCGGACTTATTTTTTTCCTAAAAATTGCTCTTATAAGCAAAATTCCTGCTATCAGCAGCGAGGATGTAACGATTCTCGTCATTTTATGTTCACCGCCTTTCTTAACTTTGTTCCGAAGAGGACCTCTTCTTTTCCTCTGCCCTATGTAAGATTTCCCTCAGCTGCGCAATGTCCCTGTCTGTCAGCTGATTATTTTCCACAAACATATTGACCAGCATTCCAAGACTTCCACCGTAGGTCCGTTTTAGAAAAGACTCCGTCTCCTTTAAGACCACCTCTTCCCTTTTTAAATCCGTGTGGTAAAGCCTTGCCTTCTCTCCCTCTTCATAGCGGATATATGCCTTTTCCTGCATCCGGCGCAGCATGGTATTGGTGGTGCTCTTGCTCCATCCCTGCCTATCCTTCATTTCACGCACCAGCTGCATTAAGGTCTTAGGCTGTTTCTGCCATAGCGCCTCTAGAATGCACCATTCTGAATGATTTAAACTGATATTTCCGTCCATGCTTTCCTTCCTCCTGTAAATTTGGTTTACACTTGTAACCCTTTTTATGATAGCAATTTGTATTACAGTTGTCAACCATTTAAAATACAGATTTACAGTTCAAGAAGAATTTGATATATTCTTAATGTAGGATGTGAGGTTGATTTTATGTTGAGATTTTGTTATGTGATTCTGATTTCTTTGCCCTTTATACTTTTTTATCTGGGGAAAGCTTTTTATATTGAACGGCACGATGACAAGTATACAGAAGCAGACCGTTACATAGTCGCCAGACGCGCTGTAGCCATTCTGCAGCGCAATGGCTTTATACATACAAATGTGTTCGGGACGGAAAACCTGCCTAGGGAAGGCGGCTATGTGATGTACGCCAATCATCAGGGGAAGTATGATGCTTTAGGTATCATATCCGGTCATAAGACGCCCTGCACCGTTATGATTGATGACAAACGTTCCCACAAGCCGATAACGACGCAGTTCATTACCCTGCTTAAGGGCACCCGTCTGGACAAAACCAGCATGAAGGAACAGATGAAAACCATTCTGAAAGTCATAGAAGAAGTGAAAAACGGACGCAGGATCATCATTTTCCCCGAGGGCGGTTATTATCATAACAGAAATCAGGTACAGGACTTTCTGCCGGGTGCTTTCAAATGTGCAATTAAAGCCCAAAGTCCGATTGTACCGGTAGCGTTGATCGATTCCTATAAACCCTTTGAAATCAACTCCATAAAGCCGGTCACCACCCAAGTGTACTTTCTGCCTCCCATTCATTATGAGGACTACAAGGAACTGACCTCAAAGGAAATTGCAGAGCTTACCAAAAATAAGATTGTAGAAACCATAAATATGGTATGTAATGGTAACGCGCGCCTCTAGGCGCACTGTCAAAAATAAACCTCAGGGATAACATCAATTCCCTGAGGTCTTTTCATTTTATTTGTTTTTTCTTCTTAAAACGATTTGATAAGACACATATTCTCCCATTTCCACGGGCATCGGGATTCCCGCCTCCATCAGTGCCCTGCCATAATAGCATCTTCCAGCTGCCTCATCCTCATATACAGCATCCGGCAAAAGACCCTTCATCCGCACATAATTGACGGTCATATTTCCATGAATCTCCAGCATCACCACATTTACCAGCGCCTGTTCCCCGTCCTCTGATACGAACATCCATGCGCCTACACTGTCACAGAAAGGATTAGACAGACGGTAATACTTCCCGTTTTGAATAAGCTTTGCATATTCCTTATACTTGCTGATCTGTCCTTTAATCTCCTCTTTCTCTTCCTTTGTAAGCTTACCCGGATCCAGTTCATAGCCAAAGGTGCCTGCCATTGCCACTACTCCCCGGGTATGAAGGCTCACGCTGCGCCCCGTCTGGTGGTTCGGCACTGCCGATACATGGGCTCCCACGGCAGATGCCGGATAAAAGAAGGAGGTTCCGTATTGGATGCGCACCCGATCCACCGCATCGGTGTTGTCACTGCACCAGATCTGGGGAGTATAATACAGCATGCCTGCATCAAATCTTCCGCCGCCTCCGCTGCATCCCTCTATCAGCATATCAGGGTATCTCTCTATCAGCTTGTCCAGAAATTCATATACGCCCAGCACATAATCATAGGTGACCTGCCCCTGTCCCTGTGTCATTTTCATCGAATAAAAATCTGCAAGGCTTCGGTTCATATCCCACTTGATATATTCGATATTTCCCTGATCGAGCACAGCGCAGATCTGCTCGAAGACATGATTTCTCACCTCTTCCCTGGAAAAATCAAGCACCAGCTGGTTTCTGCCCCGTATCGGCCCTCTTCCCGGAATCTGAATCGCATAATCCGGGTGGGCTCTATATAGATTGCTGTCTTCTGACACCATTTCCGGCTCAATCCAGATGCCAAATTTCACGCCATAGGAGTTGACCTTTTCAGTCAGTTCTTTTAATGTATATCCGAGCTTTTCCTCATTGACCTGCCAGTCTCCCAAGCCGCTGTTGTCGTCATTCCGCTTTCCAAACCAGCCATCATCCATGACAACCATGTCAATTCCAAGTCCTGCCGCTTCCTTTGCTAGATTAACAATCGTCTCACCGCTAATGTCAAAGTAAGCTGCTTCCCAGCTATTTAGCAGGATTGGTCTCACCTGATCTCTATATCTGCCTCTGCATATATGCTCCCGGATACACTTGTGGTACTGCTGGGAAAGCTTTCCCAGCCCCTGCCCTGAATAACTTAAAATCGTCTCTGGAATCACCAGTTCCTGCCCCTTGTCCAAAGGATAATGAAACAGATCGCTGTGCAGTCCCATCAATGCTCTGGTTTGACCATATTGGTCATTTTCCGCTTCAAACATAAAATTTCCGCTGTATACGAACAGCATTCCGTAGCATCTTCCCGCATCCTCTGTGGCATCTTTTTCTGCAATGACCACGCCTGGATTATATTGGTGGCTGGAAGTCCCTCTGCGGCTTCCTATGACATAATTACCATGGGTGATTTCCGTACGCTGGAAATTCCGTTCCATCGCATGCCTGCCGTAAAAACTGATCACATCATACTTTCCGTCTACAAAGTCCAGACAGGCAGAACCGGCCTTTTCAACAATGATCCTGTGATCTCCCCGATTGATAATCTTCGCGCTTCTTGTAATGATATCCGCCTTTTCCAGCACGCCATACAGCAGCAGCACCTGCACTTTGCTCACCCCATCCTCCAAAAGAATCTTAAGTGTATCCGCTTCTTCCTCTTTTGCATATACAGACGGGAGCCCTTCCAAACCATATTTCCCCTTCGTAATTTCATGGCTTACATAGCGGAGATTACAACAGTCTGTTCCGTCCACATTGTGGACAATCAACGCACTGCTTCTATAATCCCCCATTCCCATGGCAGGATATTCCTGGGGCAGTGCATCCATAGAATAGGTGCGGTCATTTTTTACTTCTGAGGGGTTTCCCGAAAAACCTCTGTCATAGTAAGTCAGCAGATAATCCAGATTACCGGCTGTCCTTCCTCCGTAATATAAATGCACTAAAAACCCAAAATCATCTACCTTCATCTGATAGGTGCTATGGGTCGTCTGCAATGTAAATGTCCTTTTTTCTTTTTCAAAACCAATTGCCATGCTTTACACCAGTCCTTATCCTTTTTATTTCACACTTTCCATATGCTCCTTCTTTCGTCCCCATGAACCCGCCGCGTTTTTTACCTGTACTTATCTTGTCACGTCAAGGCGGCATTTCTGCCGCCCTGCGTGGCAATTAGTTACGATAAGCCGGCTCGCAAAGCGTGGCGGCGTT
>BLLW01000076.1 GCA_011959285.1 Lachnospiraceae bacterium
CATCCGTGCCGCACGGTTCCTAAAATCGCCATCCATGGCGATTTTCCCCTAGGGGTGTGACATTCTGTAAGTGAAATTACCGATTTTTCGCCAGAGACTTGAAAGAGAAATATGCAGGACAGGGAGCTGGGGTTTAGGGGCGGGAGGCTTTCGCCTGTGCTGTCATGCCGCCCTTACAGACCAAACATCCACAACCTTAATCCAGTTCGCTCAATCCTGTATATAGTTCGTAATACCGTCCCTTTTGCAGAAGTAGATCGTCATGATCCCCCCGCTCAATAATCTCCCCATTTTCAAGCACCATAATTGCATTTGCATTGCGCACGGTAGAAAGCCTGTGGGCAATCACAAGCGTAGTCCTAGTCGCCATCAGCCGGTCCATTCCCTTTTCGATATGTTTTTCCGTCCTGGTATCCACCGAACTGGTAGCTTCATCCAAGATCAGAATCGGCGCCTTCGATATCCCCGCCCTGGCAATATTGATCAGCTGCCTCTGCCCCTGGCTTAAGTTCGCCCCATCGCCTTCCAGCATCGTATCATAGCCGTGCTCCAGCCTCCTGATAAAGGAATGGGCGCTTGCCGTCCTCGCCGCCTGCTCCACTTCTTCGTCCGTTGCATCCAGCCTTCCATAGCGGATATTTTCCCGTACCGTCCCTGTAAACAGATGAGTATCCTGTAAAACCATGGCAATGTTTCTTCTAAGGGAATCCCTCTCTAACTCCGTGACCGGAATCTGGTCTATGGTAATACAGCCCTCATCGATATCGTAAAACCTGTTGATCAGATTCGTAATCGTCGTCTTTCCGGCGCCTGTGGAACCTACAAAGGCAATCTTCTGTCCCGGTTTGGCATATAGGGAAACGTGCTTCAAAATCGTCTTATCGGGATTATAGCCAAAGGTAACATCGCTCAGGGTGACTGCCCCTTTCACTTCTTTATAATAATATGATCCATCCTCTTTCAGCACATCTTCCATAAACCCTTCCTGCTTCGCAACCGGGCTGTCTTTCGGAATAACATAAAAGCTCTTTTCCGTTTCCTTATCCTCCGTAATACGGATTGCCTGCCCGCCGTCTTCCTTCTCCGGCTCTTCGTCCATCACGGCAAAGACTCTTTCCGCGCCGGCAAGGGCAGAGAAGATGGTATTGACCTGCATGGCAACCTCATTGATGGGACGCGAGAACTGTCTGGAATAATTTACGAACACGGTAAGACCGCCCAAGTCAAAACCGCGGAGCACGCACAGGATTCCTCCGATGCAGGCGGTCAAAGAATAGCTGACCTGACTTAGGTTTCCCATCACCGGTCCCATAATGCCGCCGAAAAACTGGGCTTTGATCTGCTTGCCCCTAAGATCTTTGTTCAGATATTCAAATTCCTCCTTGGCATCCTCTTCGTGGTTAAACACCTTTACCACCTTCTGCCCCGTCACCGTCTCTTCGATATAGCCGTTTAAGGTACCAATTGCCGCCTGCTGGGCGCGGTAATACTTCCGGCTTCTGCCGCCTACCACCTGCACAGCCTTAAGCATAACGGGAATCATAACGATTGTAATCAGCGTCAGCCATACATTGGTATAGAGCATAAGTGCAAAGGTACCTACGATGTTGATTGTACCGGAAATCAACTGTACCACGGTATTGTTGAGCATTTCTCCCACTGCGTCCACATCATTGGTAAAGCGGCTCATGATATCGCCGTGATGATTGGTATCATAGTATCTTACCGGGAGCTTCTGCATTTTCCCGAACAGCTCATTACGCAGCTTCATGATTGCATTCTGGGAGATGCCTATCATAATCCTCTGCTGCAGGTACTGTGCAAGCACAGCAACCAAATAAATGGAAGCCATTGTAAGGATTCCCTTAAGCAGCAAGGCTACGCTTCCATTCTCCGAGGTGAGTCCGTTGATGATTGGGCGGAGCATATAAGACCCCGCCAGATTGGCAACCGTGCCTCCGATGACACAGATGCATACGATTGCCAGCTTCCATTTTTCATGGGAAATATAGCTTAACAGCCTGCCCACCGTCTTCTTTACATTTTTGGGCTTGCCCCCTGCCATATTACGTCCGCCGCCTCTTCCCCCGTGGCGGGGTCCCCGGGGCATCGCTGCCTTTCCTGCCGGCAGAGCTGCATCCTCGGAAGGGTTCAGCCTGCTTTCATATTTTTTTTGCAAATAAGCAAGTTTCTCCTGTTTCATGACGCGCTCACCTCCTTATCCATCTGAGAATAGTAGATTTCCTGATAAGGCTCGCATTCCCTAAGAAGGGTTTCGTGGCTGCCCATCCCCACCAGTTCGCCTTCATCCAACACCAAGATTTGATCTGCCTCCATCACCGACGTGATCCGCTGTGCAATGATGATCTTCGTGGTGTCCTTCAATGTACTGCCGAAGCTCTCCCGGATTTTTGCCTCTGTCGCCGTATCTACGGCGCTGGTGGAATCGTCCAGAATCAATATTCTGGGTTTCTTTAACAACGCCCTTGCAATACAAAGTCTCTGCTTCTGCCCACCGGATACATTCACGCCTCCCTGACCAAGCTCCGTGAGATATCCGTCCGTAAAGGTACTGACGAAAGGATCTGCCTGGGCTGCCTTTGACGCCTCAAGAAGGGCTTCCTTGCTTGCGTTTCCATCGCCCCACATCAAATTTTCCATGATAGTTCCTGAAAAAAGCACATTTTTCTGCAGAACCATGCCTACACCGTCCCGCAGATGTTTGAGAGAATAGTCCTTCACATTCACGCCGTCCACCAGGACCTCGCCCTGATCCACATCATAAAGCCTTGGGATCATCTGTACCAGCGTAGTCTTCCCGCTGCCTGTTCCGCCGATGATGCCGATCGTCTGACCACTTTCCGCCCGGAAGCTTAAATGGGAAAGCACTGCCTCTTTATTTTCTTTATAATAACGGAAGGTAACATCTTTAAATTCCACTTTACCGCTGTCCACCGTCTTTTCCGGGAAGGCGCAGTGATCATCCGTCAGATTCACCTGTGTATCCAGCACCTCCGTGATACGATGGATAGATGCCAGTGCCCTTGAGCTCTGCAAAAGGACCATCGCCAGCATCATAAGGGACATCAGAATCTGCACGATATACGTGGTAAATGCCGTCAGATCCCCTACCGGCATGATTCCAGCCAGAATCTGTTTTCCGCCGAACCATACGATGCCCAGTGTGGTGGCATTCATCAAAAGCATCATAATGGGCATGTTGAGGATAACCACCTTGAAGGCATCCAAGCTGGACTTTTTCAATTCCTCATTTGCCTTGGCAAACCTGCCTTCCTCATACTCTCCCCGCACAAAGGATTTGATGACCCGCACGTTGGTCAGCATCTCCTGAATCGTGGAGTTTAAGGCGTCCAGCTTCTTCTGCATATAGTCAAATCTGGGAAACGCCGTCCTTATTACAAGCGCAATAAGCAGTACCAGAATGGGAATCACCACCAGCACCACCAGCGCTAACTGGGCATTCATCATAAATGCCATAAAAAGCGCACCGATCAGCATCCCTGGCGCCCGAAGCATCATGCGCAGCGCCATGTTGATCACGTTCTGCACCTGGGTGATGTCATTGGTCAGTCTGGTTACCAAAGACCCCGTACTGAATTGGTCCAGATTGGAAAAGGAAAACTTCTGCACCTTGTCGAACACATCGCTGCGCAGGTCTGATGCAAAGCTGATTGCCGCCTTTGCCGCGAAGTAAGCGCCTCCGATTCCCCCCGCCATCATGAAAAATGCTGTCGCTACCATCGCCGCTCCCATACCTATGATGTAGGGCACATTGTGCTGCGCCGCTCCCACGTTAATAATGTTCGCCATAAACTTTGGCAGGATCACCTCTCCCACTACCTCCACGATCATGAGCAGCGGTCCGATGATGAACGCCGGCAGATACGGCTTTACATACTTCCAATATCTTTTCATACTCTCCTCCTGTCTGTCATTCTTTTGGTTTTCTTAAAAGATTCTGATAATAAGTTTCACCGTTTTGAATGATTCTTTCTAAATAATTCCTCAAGCACTCCATCTCCTCCAAGGAAAAATCCTTGAGCATGGCGCTTTCTACCTCTTTGAAGTACTGAATGCTGACAGAAATTGCTTCCTGTCCTTTACCTGTCACCTCCACATGATTGATGCGGTTATCCTCCGCATGGCTTTGCCTGTTGATATACCCGCCCTTTTCCAGTTTTTTCAGCGAAACTGCCACAGCGGCAGGCGAAATGTCCATCTTTTCAGCAAGCTCCGTCTGAGAGCAGTCCGGATGCTTTCCCAGAAACATCAACAGCCTGTGCTGGCTTCTGTAGATTCCTGTGTCCTTGACCTTCTTGCTGATTGCCCGTTTTAAGGACTGGTCCATCTGACGGAAAAGATTGATGATTTCATGCTCTATATCCTTTTCCATTTTTCCCTCCATATACAGCATTTATATAGTTAAATAATTAATATTTAACTAGTTAACATTCTGTATTATAAAATTCCCTGCCATATCATGTCAACAGGGAATTTATATTTTAATAAAATGGTAATAAGGTTTTATAAACATTTAAGAGTTTTAGTTTTTACCTAAATGATTTTTCACTTGAACAGCACTAAGGACAACAGATATAAGATCAAAAGATGGACAGGATAAAACGCATAAAATACATATTTCAGCTTCATGCCTCTTTTTCCATTATAAAGTGCGACAAGGACAAACGCGGCAGACGCAGTATATTCCCACAAAAACGCCACGAAACCGGCTGCTATCTGTCCTACTTTATTTTGACGGAACAGATACAGCACCACAATGGGCAGGATGCCCTTTGCCCCGTAATCAAAGGCAAACGCTTCCGCTAAAAATGCCCCTGCTGCAACAATCACCACATAGCCAGACCACCTAAGCCAGAGCACAGATATGCGCCTTTCCATTTCCTCCATCCCCCATATTACCAATACCCCTGCCAAAAGCGTAAAAAACACATTCTGATGCTCTGGGTATACCGCACATCTATTGAACGCAAGATCAAAAGGAACCTCGGATATAAGCGCGAAAAGAAAAAGCCGCCCTGCATATTTGCTTCTGTTCCCCGTCTTCTGAAAACCCTCCACCAGGAGAAAGCAATAAATCGGAAATGCCAGCCTTCCAATAAAATGCCGCATGACAACAAATGTCTGGTAAAGCGGTTCTGAATAATGGATTCCCAACTGTATCATAATAAGAGACGCTGCTATATGATCGATGAGCATGGAAATCAGCGCAATAATCTTCAATGTACTCCCACTGATCCCGTTTATCTTCCGCACCCCTGCCTTCATTTTTATGTAATCCTCCTTTGCACTTCTACCATTGTACACCATTCATTCCGCTCTTTCAACTGGCATGGTTATTAAGTTTTAATTTGGCACTTTTTACAATGCCACATATGCATATAATATAATAAAGTACAATGACAGGCAGATATTTTGAAAGCGTCTGCCCTTTATGATACAGGAGGAGTTTATTATGAAAAATCAACATGTGCAGAAAATTGCAATGACGGGTCTTATTGCCGCCTTATCTTATGTGGTATTCACCTTTTTGCAGATTAAAATACCCCTTCCGGGCGGGGATGCCACGTCCATCCACTTAGGAAATGCCGTCTGTGTTCTGGGCGCCCTGATTTTAGGCGGATTTTACGGCGGTCTTGGCGGCGCTGTGGGCATGACTATCGGCGATTTGCTGGATCCGGTCTATATTATCTACGCGCCTAAGACCTTTCTCCTTAAATTCTGCATCGGACTCATCACCGGTGTGATTGCTCACAAGATCGGCAGAATCACATTCGAGACGAACCACTCCAAAGTCGTCTTCTGGACCAGCTTTGCCGCTGCCGGCGGACTTCTATTTAACGTGATTTTCGATCCCCTGATTGGCTACTGCTATAAACGCATCATTCTGGGGAAGCCCGCCGCTGACGTGACGCTGGCATGGAACATTGCTTCCACCTCCATCAATGCAGTCACTTCCGCTATTGTTTCGGTCTTAGTTTACCTTGCCCTGCGTCCGGCATTAAAAAAAGCGGGATTGTTCTTTCCTATAGGTCAAAAAAAGGATGCCGCCTAACGGCGGCTTTTCAGAAGTCTTATAAAACATCTTTATCTTTTGGTAATAGGGACTGTTACTTGAATTTTTCATATTTTGTGAGTGGTGCATAAAATGATATGAGAAATGAGAGGATTTGTTATTATGCACTTCGTCAGAAACGATAACACAAACAGAATCCAAGAAAGCAAGTAATCGGGCATAATTTTCGGAAAAAAATAATTATTCAATGATAAGCTAAAAGTAATTGACTTCATAAAAAACATGGAGTAAATAAAATAACATAAATCACATATATTACAAGACTTACTCTTTATGACCTACGATAAACCGTTATTTTAACAGCAAAAGAAAGCAGGGATGATAGTGGTAGAGATTATTAAATTTATTTTTTTTGCCAGTTTGCACATTTTTACGCTTGCACCGAATAATGCGATATCTACGAATCTTTTGACAAATACCACAACAGGTAATCTGATTGATGCATTAATCCAAAAGGGATATCAGAACATAAGCAAGGACAGTAATGGAGATTTACTCTATAGAACATATGGCGGAACCTATATCAACTTACTGGATGAAGCTTCTTTGATTATCACCAGTACACAGGCTATCCCTGACGAAGAATCCGTTGTTTGGATAATAAATGCAAATGATAATACAATCACTACGATTCCTTTTGAAGAAGGAATGACTATTGATCATATAACGAGTGGAAGATATTATATTTGTATTTGCCAAAATGAAAGCGGAATCATAATTGATCCAACACCTGAAGTCAAAACATTCTATGCAGACAGCCAGACATCAGGCAATATTTTGAATTACAAAGGAATAGGTGAAAAATGAAAATTTGCAAAAAATTATTTGGTTGCTTTGCGATAATTTTGGTTGCTTTGCTTGCACAGCCAGTGACAGCATCAGCAAATGAAAATGTCATGGAACCTTATGAAGAAAAATTGAATCAGATTAATCAAGAATTAGGAACAGATTTAAGATTTAATGCTGAGGATGAAGTCTCCATAAGCCAAATGGAACAATTTTACACATCTATGAGTTTAGAAGAATTTGATGTTTATATCCGAAATGCAATCAAAAACGCTCAAAACTACGATAAGGATTTGGGAACAGATATCAAAAATGAGAGTGGAATTGAACCGTTGGAAGAAACGGTGGAACAAAGATATATTTATGACACGGTTCACTACATATACGTTAAAGTAAACACAAACGTAGAACATGGCGTTAGAACGTATACAGCATTTCATGGAGCAGGCGATAACAATTCGCAAGGCAGCTACCCTTATTATAGCTTAACATCATACGTAGCAAATTTTAGTGAAAATAAAAAGGTACTGTATTGTAATTTTTCGTGTTATAGATATATAGCACCTAATATTTGTGACACATACGCAACGCCAATTCTGGTCAATTTCAAAGCTGGCGGCGGAAATGTTTATCCTTCTGCTTAAAGCCTGTATTAAACATTTTATACGTTTTATTGTGATTTTTCCAACAAGGAACTATCGAAAAATAGGCAGTTCTAATCTAGGGAGGGAGATGTCTGAAACAAGCATCTCCCTCCCTAAACTAAGAAAAATGGCTAAGGATATCTACACATAAAACAGTATCAGCCAGCAAACTGAATTAAGGCAGCTGCCGCACAGAGTGTAGAGATGAGCATGTGCGAAAGCTGTGCATATCGCTCGCCATCTAATTTATCAGTCATTGGACTTGTTCTCCTCTGAATAGTAATACGACAAATATCCGTTTAATGGGTCTGCAATTTTGTGTGGGTGTTCAATTTTCACAATATGTTTAGCAGATAAATTTTGTGTAATTCGAAAACCGAAATCTACAGTTTTCGCACCATAAAAATGCGTTTGTACTTTATCTACTAGTTCTTGGATAGTAAAATCACTTATCAATGCAGTTGGAACATTTGCTGAAATAATTGTAGGTATACCGCGTTGTTTCAATTTAGGCTGACAAAAGCATTGCGCTGCTATGCCGCAAACAAACTCGCTCCCATAAATCATATAATGTCCGCATTGGTTCAACAATTCATTCTTATCTAGCGCAAAATATATCCCTTTTGCCGGATACCTGTCCCAACGTGTTTCAATTATGTTGTTTAACTCTTTTTCCTCTACATACTTTCCAAGAAGTTCATGTGTCAATCTGAATAATCTTTTTTTGTTCAGAATTTGCAATCCATTTTCTGTATAATCGCTAATACGAAGTGGACGGCAACCATGGTATGCCCGTAAAAATTGAAATTGTTGGCGGAAATCATCTGCATTTTGACAGGTTATCCATGTGGTCGGATCAGAGAAGTCAAATATGAAAGCATGCTTTCTCTCATATCCTATCCATTTACCGTTTGTTACTCTTGCGTCCCCCGGCTTTTGAGCATCGGCGGGCATAACCCATGACGTGCCAATCTTGGACGCACCTTTAATTCGTCCGTCCCAACAAAGTTCGGATACGCGTCGAAACGCTACACCCCATAGCCTGCCCACTTGCTCCGTTGTCATAATATCCATAGAGCACTCTCCATTCCTATAATCTCATATGATAAATCATAGCACATTTGCGGACGCATGTTAATCTGCAAATTTGTTCTACACTTTTCTGAAAATGCAGAACATAAATATTAAAACATTAAACAAGAATCCGAGAAATACACATTTTATACAGCTTTCCGAATTCTTGTTTAACATTTAATCTCAAACAATCCTATTTCATACCTCTTATCCTATACGTACTATTTGCATAATGAAACTTTTTTCCATTGACTTTTACAAAAGCATAAGAACAAAGCATCAAGAGTACCGTTGTCACCACATTACCCCATATATTATCTTTGATAAGATAAATTCCCGATAAAGAATTTACAAGGCAGTGAAGCAGTACGCATAACCATACGCTATTCGTATTTTTTCTTATGCCCGCCAAAGCAAAGCTTAGTCCCAATACATTGACTCCAAATGCAAGATAACTCTGTCCATACTGTCCCACTCCTTTTATGTAAAATAAGGGCAGATGCCACAGCCACCAGATAACGCTTACGAGTATCGTTGATGTAATAAACGAATACTTTTTCTCTAATTCCGGCTGAGAATATACCGCCAGCCTGCTTCCTCCAATCCACCGCCGAGCAGCATCATGGGTATCATAACGACAATCGCCAAAAGCGGAGCGCCGCTTTCATATCCGGAAATGAGGATTTGCGGTACGATGAACACCATACCCAGGAGTACTACCATCATGTATGAAAAAGCATTGTGCTTAAAATCAAAAATATTTTTCAGCCACTCTTTCACATTTTTTATTCTATCATTTTTCTTTAATGCCAAAAAGGAAGCAATTGTCGGCGACCATCCGCCTAGCAGATACGGCACAAATAATATATAATGATCGTCTAAAAATATCCCGCTTAAACTGCATATTACACATATCCCCCAGCAAATCAGCATAATCAAAAATGTGCAGCATAAAAAATCTTTATTCAATTTGTTCATTCCATTTTGTTCCCCTGCTTTCCTATTTGATTCTCTATACGACACAGAATCTAAATGGATTAAGCAGAAATCCTACCAGCTTAAAGCATCCAATGCCAAGCGGTATAAAGATTAGCGTGCAGCACAGCACGGCTCCCACCGCTGCGCACAGGATAGCGCAGGGCAGACAAAACATCAGCTTAAAGAACAGTTTGAGGACTCCCCCTACCACCTGAAAGCACAATCCTAATACCAGAAAAACAATAAAAAGTACCGCTAAAACCATCAATGTAATCATATTCCGCTCCTTTCTGCATGCCAGTCAACACCCCGCGCAGCCTGCGGGGTATGTTGACCCTGTTTTACTGTACGCCCTCATCTGTGAGAAAGAACACATCAATATTTCCCATGTTGCATTCTATTTCAAACTCCCTGTGTCCGCCATGGTGAATGCTCTTCTCCAATCCGAGCGCCGTATAACTGTTTTCACCGACCATAACATGACCTGCTCCGCACTCGATTTTATAATTGAAATCCTTCTCATCACCCTTCAGATAGAAAACCATATTCCCCATATCGCATTCCACATCCAGATTACCGCTGACCGTTCCGTCATAGACACACTCGCCCATGCTTAAGGCAAAATCAACACTTGCTGCTTCCATATTGCGGGCTTCCATCCTGCCCGCACCAATCTCAGCCGAAAAATCCCGAATCCGCGCCTCGTCTATGCGCAGTTCTCCCGCACCGATAAGTGCGTCAATCTCTCCCACATCCAGGGAACTGATTTCCATTACGCCTGCCCCTACTTCTAAGTCCACTTCCTCCAGCCATGTTCCGCTGGGAAGTACCAATGTAATCACATTTTCGGACAGATCCGACCCTATCGTCTTAATCCCTTTAAATCCCTCTACGTAGAAAGTATCGCCTTTTACCAGATAGTCACAGCCGCCTCTTCCTTGTATATAAATATCGATCATACCGTCGTCCACATCTTTTTTCTTAAGGACAAAGCTGCCTGCTCCCAAAGATAGGTCTAGATTCTTAATGCCATCTATTGCCTGATGCGCTTCCATTCCGGCATCGCCTGTAACCTGATTATGGTTCACCGTAAGTTCCCTGGGATTCTCGTCATGCAGCCATGTGATATGCTGCCTGCCGAAGATATGCTCAAACGCATCCCCTATCCTCTCAAACCTTTCTTCCACATAAAAATCATTCCACCCATAATAAATCAGATTGCTTCCGCCCAAAATGGTGCAGATCAGACAGAGCACCACGCCTAACGCTCCAAAAATGCCTGCCGTCATCAGACTGCCTTTTACAAATTTACTCATGCCGCCGACACCTCCTTTTTGCCAAACAGTTTCTTAAATATATACGCGATTCCCTGACAGATGCCTGGAACGCATTTTCCCGCAAGGAATCCGGTTAGAAGCATAAATACGATTCCTAACGCCATGCAGATGCATCCGCCGCCTAAGAGCCCTAAAGCAGACACTGGATGTACGATGATACAGCTAAACCCTGCAACGAAAAGCACTACCGCCACCACATAGCAGATAATCATCGCCAATCCAAACCCTAAGATCACTCCGAAAATCGCGGCAATGATTCCTAAAAGCGTACCGCCTGCTGCACATATCACACTGAGGAGTACCGGCGAGAGCAGCACACACCCTATCACGATCAATATAATTGCCCAAGTAGGCATCGGATCCTTCTGATTCGGCTGACTGCTGCCTTCCTTTCCTGTCTCTTTTCCGCTATCTGCCGCTGCTTTTCCTGCCTTTTCTTGATCTGCAAAGGAATTACCCCGAGAGGAATCTTCTTCCCTTCGCTTTACGATTGGATTCTGCTGCGCATTCTTTGCACTGGTAAATCCCGTTTCCGTAAATTCTCCCTGATATGCATTTTCGCTCAGCCCATCCTTCACAATCTTTGCAACCTGCTTGGGCGAGCCAAGCGCCTCTATCACTTCCTGCTCATTCTCTCTGCCCGCATCATTAAAATAATCATTATAATATTGAAGCGCTTCCTCTCTCTCATTGGGCGAGATGTCAGAGAGCAATTCTTCCAGCTGCCTCATAAACTCCCATCTGCTCATATCATCATTCCTCCCTCGAATATACTGTTGATTCTTGCTGAATATGTTTTCCATTCGCTTTCATATAAATTCAGCTGCAGCCGTCCCTTTTCCGTCGCCTTGTAGTATCTTCTGTTCCTGCCTGCGCATTCCCTGTCATAGACTTCAAGACACTCGTCCTTCTGCAGCCGCCTGAGCACCGGATATAATGTAGACTCCGAAAGCTCAATGACCTGCCTTACATCCTGGGTGATCTTATATCCATATGCACCCTCGGGCTCCCTTGACACCACCGCTAACACAATGGCATCTAAAAGCGCAGCTCCTGTATTAAAAACCATAACCGCCTCTCCTTTCTGTTTTCCAGGCAAAATGAAACTGGTTCATAAAATGATATCGCGCATCCTTCCACCTCTCTATGCAATGATTTTCTTTTTATAATATTATATGGCATATAGTATTGTTTTCTTTACACATACTATATGCCATATAATATTATTTGTCAATATATATTATAAAAAAATATGGGGAATAACAGTTAGAATAATTCTAGGTTCAAGTTACGAGAAAGCTGCATTCCCCACTACTTTACTCTACAAGTTTCGCATTTGGATAGATTTTCTCCATTCTGGTATTGTCGAAATGAGTATCTAGAAATACGTCTAGTCCGCTTGGACTCTCTGTCTGTATCTGCGCATCTTCCATCCGTTGCCTTTCCTCATATCGACTCAGTGCCAAAGCTGACAGAAGACAATTGAATACCATAAAGATAATCATAATATTGCAGAGGATGATTCCCGTTTTCAGTGGGAGCTTTTCTATCCATCTGGACAGATGGGGGTATAGGAGTTTCATCCAGACTACGGCGGCAATTCCCCAGAAAAAGCAGTAGAGGAGATTGATTCTTCCCCCTAAGTTGAAGCGGAAGCCGCTGTAGTCCCAGAACACGGTACCGAAAAGAAGTTCTGTGAAGACGCTGCAGATGTATTCGTAAGCACCTCCCAGAAGGGTTCCTGCTATGAATATGTAGGAATCACTTTTATCTTTGATACGGTACAGGACTGCGGTCAGGAGTGCACAGCCTAAGCCCCACACAATGCTGAAGGGACCATAGACCACGCTGCTGCGGCTCATAAGGCGTCCGGTCGTGATCAGACAGAATATGGTCTCTGTCACGTCGCCTAGAAATGCGCCGATGAAAAAGAGGCTGATTAGTTTATAAAAACTGCATCCTTCTGCAAAAACCTTTGATTTTGCTTTTTGTTTTTCCTGTCCTTTTAGGTTTTTTGCGTCCAGTGCCGGGAATGCCTTTTCCATACGTCCGGTGATTTTTCTGGTAATGGCGTTTTCCAGCAGTTTCGATACTTTTCCCATCTCCTCTGTAAGCTGGGTAATCTGCCGCATCCGTTTCTGCATGCCTAAAATGGCAAGAGCGGTTCCCAGCGCGTCCACAATGAGCAATCCTCCCAGCACCCACAGCGTAATGACACCGGGAAGATGAGGCAAAAGACTTAGCAGAGATGCAAAAAAGGGATTGACGAAATAAATCATAAGAACGGCAAAAATACCCCAGAGGACAGAATATCTAAGGCAGATATAGCCCTCGAAGTTGAACCGGATCTTTGAATAATCCCACCATTTTTTGTGAAAAACCTTTTCCAGAAGCGCGCCTGTGGTAAACTCAATGAAAGAAGCTAAAATGACCCCGCCCAGAAAAAGGAAGAATAGATTTTCCCGAAGTTCGGGAAGGAAAATGGTAAATGCCGCCGCGCCGATTCCGTAAACAGGACAAAATGGACCATTCACAAAGCCGCGGTTGATGAATTTCTTCCTATTAAAAGCGGCAGCACATACTTCCGCGCTCCATCCGATAAAAGAATAGATAAAAAAGAACCAACAGATTTCGTAAAAAGAATATACCATGATAATTGTCTCCTCTTTTGTAGTCGTACAATTATCATGGTATCACAAACATGACTTAAATCCTATTCTTTATAAAGTATTTTACATTTTTCTTTTGTAGTAGAAAAATGACGCAATGTAGGAAAAAGCAAATACATCCATCAGAAAGACGGTCGCCTTAACCAGGATCGGCACAAAAAGACCATATATCATTCCGCCGACACAGATTACCAGCAACATGACCATACAGGTCGTACTTGCTGCCTTGTTCCTGATTTCAACCAGCCGCTCGTCTGCATTTTCCAGGCGTTCCTGTTTTAGTTTTTCTTCATTTCCTATCAAAATTAAACCTTTAATTAAAAGTGCAATTCCTGCAACTGCAAGTCCTATGCCGAATCCGCAGTATAGACCTATCATTTCTTCCGTGAGAGCGGTCTTCTGCGTCTGCTCTGCATAGAATGCCGTGCCTGCAATTAATGCCCCGGCAAGAGTGAGCGCAAGCTTCCCGATATTTCTTCTCTTCAGTACCTTTCTATACTCTTCATTGGTCCTTGCTGTGGTTGAACATAAAAATCCTTTGATTTTCATAAATTTTCCTCCTCCTTATCAAATATAAACATTTCTTCGATTGTCACGCCAAAAAACTGTGCGATCTTATGCGCCAATACCAGCGATGCCTTGTATTTCCCATTTTCCAAGGAAATGATGGTCTGTCTTGTGACATTGACTGCTTCGGCAAGCTCTTCCTGGGTGACTTTCCTTTCTTTCCTGTACTGCATAATTTTAGTCTGCATCAACCGGGCTCCTTTCTTTCCTTCTGGTGCTGTTCATCAAATATTTTATGTTTAGCATGCTTTACATTTTAAGTATAGTTTGCTTTACTTTATTTGTCAAGTGCATTTTACATTTTTTATTTTTTGTTAAAGATTCAACTGCAAGGGCAAGACAGCAGGATAAGTTATCGCAAAAAAATTATGTGGGGAGTATTAAAATGGAGAAATTAGAAATAAGAATGAATCATGCATTGATTTATTGAAGTTCATGCATTTCGCAGTCCTGCTGAAAATCTTCCGCCTTATCTTCCCGATAATAATTTCCCTAGAGCGCACGCCCCACCATCAGGGCGCGCATATTTTCTGAACGGAAAGAAACACTTTTTTCTCGGCGTCCATTTTCCAACCCCTCCTTAATTATCTGCCCGGCTTTTCTATATCAAAGGTATCCTGTCCTATTGCTTACATTTCGTTCAATTTCATCATAACAAAAGTACATGCGAAAGAAAAACAACAAAAACCTGCGCAGGAAATGTAAAATTGTTGTAGATAGACGGATGAAAAAAGCTGTGGGAACATCGTTGATCAATGTTCTCACAGCTCCTTATTTCTTATTATAAAATTGAGACCTCACTTAGATTATGAAACAGCATTCCCCGCCGTTCCTTCTGTATTATCACCAACATAAAGCGTCCGCATCAGCCACCAGAGCATAATCATGAAAAAAGTATAAGTCCAGACATTTATGGGAAGTACAAATCCATATGCATAAAAATAATCTATTTTAGTAATGTTCTCTTCGGTGGTTTCGATCAGCCTGGTCATCCTGTCAATCTCGCTGTATATGCCGAGAAGAGCTGCTGCATAAAGCAGGGCATCGGCTATTATCCACAAAAACGGTTTTTTTACCCGTTCTGTCCATTTTTTCTTTCCTTTCACAAATAGGAGAAAAAGCGCAACGGTCAGAAAAATGCCGAATATATCGGACAGTATTCCTGATAAGCACAATATTTTGTACATGCTCCAGATAGACCATATAAACTGGTCAGATATATAATCAAATACAGCTCTCATCATTACCATCACCACGCTTGTCCCGGCTGACAGAAGACATATTTTTTTCCAACAATATAATTCCCTTCTTTCCCACAGCAAAACCACACACAGGCTGCATACATACAAAAACCAGCCAATCATCGCTGAATATGTTATTCCGCCTATCTCTATAAGTGAAATATATAGCATACTTCCCATAAAGATTCTCGTATATATTGCAAACATTACATTTATCACCGTAACTAAAAAAAGCTCTTTTCTTCTACTCATCTTCCCATTCCTCCCATGCACTTTCCAATACCTCTCTTACATCCGCTGGTACATTTATTGTCCGCTTTAACAATTCTGTGCAATCGTAAATATTTTCTTTTTCTGTACCATACATAAATGAACATTCTGAAATATGTGCCTCTTCATCAGGAAAGACATATGGTGTATACAATAATTCATTATTTTCCGAATTTATCGCATATATATTTCGGGGGATATTAAGATTGCAGTTTTGAATATTCATCCTGCTTTCACTATCCCCTACATAAATCCTGACGCGTCGGTTATCTCCATATGATTCAAACACCATTTCAACATTCGTGCTTGATAATGAATGTTCTATAAAATCAGATAATCCTGTAAGCAATGAAAGCGCTACTGCAGCTGGAACATTTTTATCAGCTAAATCTACTTTTCGTGTTCTTGCAAAATGAAGCCCTTCTTTATTTTCTTTAATTACAGTTTTTTCAGGCATTTCTTCTAAATCCACTCCTAAAACCCCAGCTGCCAAATCAAAATCCATTTGTGAAAATTCTTTTGTTCCATCCTTATTCCATATTGGTTCAAAAACAGCAGCTTCTGTTGGTACATCAATACAGTATACTTTTCCGTGATATATAACCGCCCTATGGTCACTTGATATCTTTGCATTGTTTCTGTACATTGTATTTTCCATATTTTTAATATCTGTCTGTGTCAGGTGGACTCCATTTCTTTCCAAAATCTCTATTTGATTTATCGTTAGTCCTAACGCAATTGCCTCGTAAGTATATCCCCTGGCAAGCATTTTCCCAATTTCTTCTTTGCCAATTACCTTATTCATATCCATCGATTCAATTTCTGTCTTTGCTCCTCCCACATCAATTATTGATACCAGCTTGCCATCAACTTCATTAACTGTGACAGAAGCACATGCTCCGGGTTCCTTTGGAAATGAGCCATACACTACCCTCTTATCTCTTGCACAATAAAAACTTCTGCGTTGTAAGGAATAATATGCCAGTCCATTTTTATACGGATCCAATTCTTTCAAAATATTTGCCACTGCCTCTTCATCAAAGCGCACTTCGTATGTATATGTTGTTTTGTTTGTGTTGGTATGGATTTCAGATGCTGCATTTATTAGCCTTTCCTTTATCAGCTTGCTATAAATCTCTGTTAAAAGCTCTTCATTATAGTTATTTTCTCCATAATCAAGTAATTTTGCCGCAACATATATTTCTCCGGCTGTCCATCCCCCATCTATGCTATCCCCATACTATCAACTATTTTTTTGAGCTCTTTCATTTCTTCATTTTCTATCAGTTCTGTCTATACTTCATCTATTATCCTTCTGTCTTCTTCTGATATATTTTCAATCGATTTATCCATGCTATCTATTAAAATATCTGTATGAAATTTTTCTAATTTCTTTTTATCTTCCTGCATTTTCTTTATTTTCACATTAATGCTCTTATACGCCAGCTTACTCCGCTCCGCACTTTCCGGCGTCATGAAGGTATCATAGATTCCAGCGAGCGCCGCCGCCAGCTCCCTGTCCGTAGTCTCCACATAATCCCCGTAGTTCTCCAGATTCCTTCTGTGCGCCCCCAGCCGCTCGATCTTATCGCATTCCGCCCTCACTGCCGACGTATACGTCTCTACATCGAAAGAAACCACCTCCAGATCCAACACCCTTTCTATGGCGTAAGTGGACTGGCGGATCTCCTCCCCCATATTTTCCGCCTCCGTGCACATATCCATCAGCCCCATCACCGCATCATAGTCACAGAATAGATTCCCCGGAATTTCCTTGTTGTCACTCTTTGCCCCGTTGGCGCCGCCTTCCAGCGCATCCGGAAAGTGCTGGCAGTAATCCTTGCAGAATCTGGCATTTTCCAGCCCCTGTGTCAGCGCACGCTCCATTGCGCCTGCATTCCGGCAGATATCCCCTACCTTATCCTCCAGAA
>BLLW01000077.1 GCA_011959285.1 Lachnospiraceae bacterium
CGATAAGCCGGCTCGCAAAGCGTGGCGGCGTTCGTTTAGCTATTTGCATAGCTGTGACTATTTAACCTTATTTGACTGCTCCGTTGACAACGCCATTCAAAATCTGCTTCTGACAGATAATGTAGAAAATCAGAATGGGAATCAGCGACAACAGGTAAGATGCAAATGCTAAGTTATAGTTCGTTCCAAACTGTGTCTGGAAATTAAGCTGTGCCAGCGGCAGCGTGTTCTGACCGGACCCTGCCAGAATGACAAGGGGGGTCATTACGTCATTCCAAACTGCCAGTGCCGTCAGGACTGCAACCGTTGCATGCATAGGCTTCATAATCGGGAAAATGATTTTCCAGTAAGTCGTCCAGGTAGATGCACCATCCACCTTAGCTGCCTCCTCAAGCGCCATGGGAATATTCACAAGATATCCTGCGTACAGGAGAATATTCATAGGCATGTAGAACACCACATACAGAAGAATTACGCCAAACCAGTTGGCAAGCCCCATTTCTGCCGTCTGTTTTGCCAGCGGCATCATCAGAATCGCAAAGGGCACGAACATACCGCTTACAATGAAAAGATAAACAAAATTGTAGAACTTACTCTTTGCTTTATTTCTTCCAAGCGCATATCCCATCAGGGAATGTACCGCAAGGGATAAACCAACCGACGCCAATGTGATCAAAAGGCTGTTTCTAAGGGAACGCCAGAAGTCTGTCACCCGCATTGCTTCTTTAAAGTTATCAAGATTCCACACTTTTGGCAAGGCTAAAATACCGCCAATACTGTTGGTCATTTCGGACGGCTGTTTGAAGGCGATGATAATCGTCATGTACAGCGGAAAAATAATGGTGGAAAGACCAAGGATTAAAAGGATCATTGCTGGCCAGTTGCCTTTTCTTTTTATCATAACTGTTCCTCCTTTTTACCTGAAAACTTCATCTGTGCAACAGAAATACATACAATCATGATAAAGAAAACGACTGCATTGGCGCTTTGGAATCCAAACTGCCCGCCTGACATACCATTGTTGTAGATCAGGTAAGAGATAGACTCTGTACTTTGCGCTGGTCCGCCTTTTGTCAATGCCATGATCTGGTCGAATACCATCAGGAAATTCTTCACACAGAGCACCATATTGATGGAAAAGAAGGGAATGATAAGGGGGAACGTCAGGTAACGGAACTGCTTCCATCCTGTGGCTCCGTCCAGTCCACCCGCCTCATATACATCCTCAGGCACAGTCTGTAATCCTGATATGTATATGATTGTATTCATTGCAATTGCCTGCCATGCACACACAATCATAATACCGATCCATGCTGAATCAGGTTTTGATAAGATACTGGAACTCAAAGAATTGATTCCTATCATGGAGGCAACTGCCGGAAGGATATAGGTAAAAAAGTAGTTAAAAATGTAACCTACAACCAGCGCGCCTAATATATTGGGCAGGAAATATGCGCCTCGGAAAAAGCTTTTTGCCCTAATCTTGCTGTTCAGCGCCAGCGCCAGAATCAGCGATATCACATTGACCACAACGGTCGTCACAATTGCCAGTTTAAATGTGAACAGATAGGATTTCCCCACACGTGCATCTGAAAATAAATCCACATAATTTCTAAAACCAACCCAGTCATAGCTTCCGAAGCCTTTAAAGTTCGTAAAGCTGTATATGACACCTCTTATCAGCGGAATCGTATTGAAGCAGACAAACAATGCCAGTATCGGAATCGTGATCAGTAAAAATGTTCTTTTTCTCTCATTTTTCATAGTCTCTTTTCTCCTTTACTCTTTCACATTTCCATGCTCTTTTTCATATTCCTGCACCAGGCGGATGATGTCTCTGTTGTACCGCTGCCAGTCTGTGTCAAATTTGCTTAAAAAAGCATCCACGTCCTGCTCGATGAGGAAGGTCTGAAGCTGTGCGTCCACTGCCATCTCCGAAGGATAATAGTGATCCTGATAGTCTGTCATATTGCCTGATTGGATAAATTCAAGCATTCCGTCCAACATGGAGGAAAGCTGGAACTCTCCTGCTTTACAAGGAACTGCATTTTGGGCATCGATATACTTTTGCAGGTTCTCATCCGCGAGAAGGAAATCCAAAACTTCATAAGCTGCTTCCATGTTCTTGCAGTCTGCCGTCACGCAGAATCCAAGGTCGATTCCTGAGTTTAATGTACGGTCTTCCTTGTTATCGCTTGCCGGCATAACAAAGGAATCAATGTTTAGGTCCGGATTCACCGACAAAATCTGCGGTGTTGCATAACTTCCGATGGGATACATTGCCGCCTCTCCTCTTGCAAAAGCGGTACACGCATCATTGTAGTTGTACGCAAACGGATCATTCGGTCCGTAAGGCAGGAGCTGCAAATATTTCTCTGACAATTCCCTGTACTCCTTGGTAAATGTGGTCTTGCCTGCATTCACCTGCTTTGCCGTATCCGAAGGTGAAAGTTCTACTGCCATGGCATTCCACGGAGCAAGACAGGTCCATATGTCCTTAAATCCAAAGTAAAAAGGAAGAATCCCTTCTGCTTTGATTTCTTCACACAGAGCCGTCATTTCCGCCCATGTATCTGGAATCTCCCAGCCATGTTCCTCAAACATATCCCGGTTATAAAGAACGCCTGCCGCATTCGCTACATAGGGTACAATGTAAGTGCCCTGCGTGGGAACCAGTTCCAATGACTCCGCAATGTCCAGATACCCCTGATTGATGTCCTTGAGGCCTTCATACCCTGAAACATCCGCAAGAATCTGGGCATCCACAAAATAGGAATAATTAATATCGCCGCCAATTCCGATAATGTCAGGATAGTCTTCCCTGATGAATCTGGTCCTAAGTATTGCCATTGCATCATTGGGAGAACTGATCTTCAATTGAATGTCATCGTGGGTGGCATTGAACTCTTCTTCCACCGCTGCGAAGTAAGCTGCCGCTTCCGGCTTGTACTGAACAATTTCAATTTCAACCTTCTCATTTCCAGATGATGCGCCGCATCCCCAGACAGATAACGCTGCCAGCATACAGCATAATGCCGTCCCCAGATACTTAATCCTCTTTCCTTTCATAGCATTATCTCCTTCTTTTTTTGATACTTAGATTGTAACATACCATTATGCCATCAATAAATACCGCCGTTTTAGGTGTTTTATATCATTATGCAATTTTTATGCTATATACTTGAAGTCACCTAGCATTTTGGTATATACTATTAAAAAATATTCCAATTTGAGGAAAAATATGAGTGAAGTGATCTTTTCTGTCTTTCCAAGTGAAAATTTTGTTGACCTAGGATTGTATCAATTTGGCTGGGAACAGTGCGACCCTTCCCATTCTTTTGGTCCTGCTGCCAGAAACCACTATCTGTTCCATCTTTGCTTATCCGGCACGGGCACCTTGTACGCCCACAACGCTAAGGGTGAGACCATCACCTATCAGATCAAAAGCGGACAGGGGTTCATGCTTTTTCCCCATCAAATCTGTACCTATATCGCGGATGCCGAGATTCCCTGGGAATATGCCTGGGTTGAATTTGACGGACTTCGGGCAAAAGAATCCGTTGAACTGGCAGGCTTTCATTTAGACCATCCGGTCTATCGGGCAAACCACAAAGATATTGCAGAATTTATGAAAGAGGAGCTTCTCTACATCGTCAACCACAAGGATGCATCTCCTTTTCATCTGATTGGTCATCTATATCTGTTTATAGACGGGCTGCTGCGCTCCTCCGCCTCCACCCAATTGAGCAAAGGAAACAGCTTACGTGATTTTTATATAAAAGAAGCCTTTTCTTTTATTGAGCAAAATTTTCAGAACGATATCTCTGTGGAGGATATCGCCGCTTCCTGCGGACTCAACCGCAGCTACTTTGGGAAAATATTTCATGAAAGCACCGGCAAATCCCCCCAGGAATTTCTGATTTCCTACCGCATGACCAAAGCGACGGAACTTCTAAAACTGACGGGACTGTCTATCGGGGATATTGGAAATGCAGTAGGCTATCCAAACCAACTGCACTTCTCCAGAGCTTTTAAGAACGTATATGAAATTTCGCCGAGACAATGGCGGAACGAGAATGGCGGCGGAAGGCGCCTTGATGAGTCAAAGTCCTCACGGGAGCCAAAGCCCCCGCTGCAGTGAATGGGTGCGCGCCTACCACTGCTTATCAAGGTCTTTTCTTTTAAGACCGTTTTTCTTTGCCGAACGGCGCCAGCCATATTCCGCCTGCCACTTATATGCCCACGCCGGGTAATTCATTTCAAAGGTCTTAATCTGGTTATCGCCGTTTAGCTTTTCCTGCTCCATATCTTCCGCCATTTCTTTTAATGCCGCTGAAAGATTCTTCTTCGGTCCGTGCCCCTCCGGCACAGCCCGAAGAAAACAGATCATTCCGCCCCCGCCGACGCCCAGCGCCCTGCCAAAAGTAAACCCGCACCGGTCTGACCAATGCTTCATCACTTCTATCGCCGGCAGGTTCTGCTTCCCTTGAAAAAAACCGTTATTGACGGCAACATACACCCTGATTTTCCGCTCCTGCCTGTGCGCCTTGGCATACGCTTCTATCTGCATAAGACACCGAAGCAGATGGGAGGGCACGGAATCAATATAAAGAGGAAATGCTATCACGATCACATCGCATGTAAACAGCTCCTCCATATCCTGTTTCTCCACCTGCATCCTGTTTAACCGAAGCTCCGCCACTTCCCCACATAAATATTTTTTCAACATAGAAAGGATTTCTCCCGAAGCGCTGTCCTTTGCCTTGGGACTGCCATTAACCATTGCAATTTTCATTTTTACCTCCATTCCGAAGCATCATAAACTCTTAATTTCTTCCCTGCTTCCTGCAAAAGAAATATGCGCAAGGATTCCATTGAAATTCAATACATTTGCCTTTACCGTCCTGACTGCCGTTTCCTTTTCCTCTTCCGTACAATCTCCATAGAAATATACGGAAATCCGCAGCTTGTCCGGATATCTGACCTTGTGATGGATCTCGCCTCCGCGTTTCGTAAAATAGGGATGTATATAAGGAAGGCTCCTGTCCAAAACATTTCTCACAAAGGGGGCATAAGTCCCGTAAACGCATCTGCTCACGATAATCATCTCGTCTGCGTGCGCCATCTTCTCTCCCATCCTGTTGTAATCGTCCTTCAGCACACACCGCCCCGGCGTCTTTACCCAGCAGCCAAAGCATCCGATACAGTTTCGTATTTTCTCTTGTTCTGTGATGATCTCCGCCTGCTCCCCCGATTCCAGAAACGTTTTCCGCATCCAGGCTTCCCATTCCTTACTTCCATCATGTATAATCAGTTTCATCTTTTCCTCCATTCCAGGGTATCACAAATTCTTCCTAGTCAATAATCCTGTTTACCATTTCCATCCAGTCCCCTTCATAGTTAAACCCCTGCATTGCATAAATGCCAGCCAGACCGCTTACTAGCGCCCACAATTCCAGAATTTTCTGGGGAATCATTTTCTCCGGTATCCCCCATCCTAAAAGCACCGGGGAAGATTGTTCGACAAACAGTTGAAACGGCGCATAATTGCTCTTTTGAATCTCCTTTTCAGATAAGCAGATTCTAATGTCCTTTTGGTTTGTAATCAACGCATATGCCTGGGGATAATCCCTAAAAAATCTCACGAATGCACGTCCCATGTCACGGATGATCTCATTTTTATTGGTGTTCTTATCGATTACTTCCTGCAGATACCGCGTAAATTCCTCTGCAACATAGTCCTTGACTGCTTCCTCAAATTCTTCCTTGCTCTGAAAGTGGCTTTTAGGCGCTGCATGGCTGACCCCGCACATCGCTGCCGCTTTGCGCAGTGACAAATGCCCTATCCCATCCTCTTCAATCATCCTGATACCGGCTAATATCAGTTCCTGCTTCAGATTTCCGTGGTGATAAGATGTTTTTTCCATCCAATCTCTCTCCCTTTTTAGGTTTTATCTTGACGCTGTCTAGATTGTATCATTAAATATTGACGCCGTCAAGATATAATTTCAGAATAGTTATTTCAAGTCCGTCTTATATTGCTTGTGAAACATATCGTATGCTATAATGCATGGTGTGAAATAGGAAAAGCTTTTAAAGGATATGGGATATATACATGAAAAAAGATGCCTCTTCCGTCAGCATAATCGGTGGTGCCGACGGTCCTACTTCCATCTTTCTTGTAGGACGCAAAGAAATGAATATTTGGCAGCGTATCAAAGCCTCATTTTTTAATAGGAAATATATACGGAAACGTGCACGCGCTGAGAGGACCCTTGCTTCTCTTGCCCCAAACGCGCATACCATAGAAGAAACGATACAGTATATCAGGCAGCGCTATCATGCAGCCGAAGCAGACAGCTCTTACCCTCTTTACAACAGCAGAAAGCGAAGCATGAAACATCAGCTGATTCAGCGCAATCAACCGGAACTGCTTGGAGAAGAAAAGCAGTTTCTTCCGCCTGCCGATTTGAATGACGAGCAGGCGCTCCTTGCATGGCAGCAAAAAATCGACGCGTGGGCTGATGAATGCATGGCAAGGACGGATGCCGTACCTTACGACGTATTTCCCACTGATTACCACCTTTTCATTATAGACCGCCAAGACGAAGGAGCCTTGGAAGTCGAAATAGACAGCATAAATTCCAGCCTTTCTGTTTCCTTTTCCGGCAATCAAAAAATCATGGAGCCCATTTTAAAAGATATTTATCTGTACTTTGGTGTTTCTGAGGAGGATATTGCGCATAGGTCGGAACGTTATCTTTCATTACTGGGTGCATTGACCTTCGATTAATGTCTGATACAATTGCTCCCTATATGCCTGATCCGTAATGACCAGTCCTAATTCTCCGCTCCTTCCCGTGTCTATAAGGAATTTCTGCAAGCGCAGGAGTTTTCCCTCCCCTTCTGCTTTTCCTTCCTCTTTTCCTTCTCTAAGCCCATCCCGATATGCATATTCTCTTTCCATCTCCAAATATTTTTCTTCATCAAATTCAAAAATACACATCTCTATCGCCTCCGCCCGATTCTTTATTAAAAAATCCCTCAATATCCCCTTTTTAATGCATTCATCCACTGCCTTCTCCACCGCTTCCCTAAAATGCAGTTTCTCCGCATACTTCCTCACCATTTCCACATACTGCGCATATTCCTTCAGCGGTCGGCATGCCTCCATCAGTTCCTTGTTATTGCCCGGATTGATATTGTAAACCGTCACCGTAAGCTCCAGCTCCGGTTCCTCCTGCCTTTCCTCAAAGGCATCCGACAGCCGCAGCTTTTGCTTCTCCGGCTGAAATTCGACTCCATTGTAAAAGACGACAAACTTAGGCACTGGCAGCCTGACCAGTTCCTTCCCATACAGCCTCTCATCCTTCACCCTGCCCTGCAGCACCTTTGCAACGTAAATCAGACTCCTCAAAGGCATGTTAGGATTTACCGTAGACTGATGCTCATAAAGCATCAACTCATGCCCCAGCACAAAGGAGACATCATTCTTATAATTGCGTTGCACACTGACATCCTTCATCCGATATCCTCCCGACTGACAGACCATTTCCCTCACAGAAATGCTCCATAGACACAGGAGAACCGTTCCAGAATCTCCTGCTTATTTAGATTGTTGATTGAAATAAAAAGCATGGATTTTCTGAAAGCTTAATTATAGATGAATTGAGATGTTGCTTGATAGGAGCAAATGGATACACACGATGAAAACCCATCTGCACGAAAGAAAAATATGCTTTTTATTATCATAGCACATTTTGATTGAAATTGTAAATATATTTTCTCTTTTTATTGCAGATATTTATGACATATTAATGACTAAAAGCCGAAGGCTAGCCTATTGCTAAACTCTTCCACTTCCATTCTTTTTGCAGGTAAGAATATCCAGTTAGGGAAGCCAAGAGCGGCAGAGGCAGGAATGGAACCCTCGCACAGGAAGATGTACCCTGGAGGCAGCAGTGCCGTAGGAGTGGAGGACGGGCTATACACAGGGGGGCGGCACATCATATCGTTTCAAGTTCCTGCGAAAAATCAGCAATTTCACTTACAGAATATTGAGTCCCTAGGGCAAAATCGCCATGGATGGCGATTTTAGGAGCCAAACGGCATGGATGCCGTCTTGGCTCCGACCCGACCGCATTGAAACACCTGCACACATTCTGTTAGTGAAATCTGATTTTGAGAAGAGACTTGAAACGATATGATGTGCCGCCCCCTGTGTATAATCCGTCCTCCACTCCTACGGCACTGCTGCCTCCAGGGTACATCTTCCTGTGCAGGGGTTCCATTCCTGCCTCTGCCACTCCTTTCCCCTCCTGCAACTCCTACCTGCCCTTCAAATACCTTTTCAGCAGAAACGCACAGAAATACGGAAACGTATAAATCTGATTCTCAAACCCAATATTCCCCCCAGTAAACTTAATCCCGTAATGAATATCCTCATACTTATCGCTGTTTATCAGCGTCCTTAAGGATTTCGCCCTTCCATTTACCGCCTTTACCTCCACCGGAATCAAATCCTTTGCCGTCCGCACAAAGAAATTCTCCTCCAGCGTAGAATCCTCCCGCTTATAGTAATACAGTCCATAGCCGCTCTTTACCAGTGCTTCCCCCACTATGTTCTCATATAGGGCTCCCTTATAAACACCCAGATTTTTGTTTGCCCGCAAATCCTCCTGCGCCTCTTCGTCCAGCATTGCCACAAGCAGCCCGCTATCCGCGAAATAAATCTTATACTTCGATTCATCGAAATTTCCTTTCAGGGGAAGTTCCGGATAGTTCATGCAATAGCAGACTTGAATCATTCCTGCATCTGCCAGCCATTCTATACATCCCCTGTAATCTTTAAACCGCGCCCCCGGCGCCACTTTAGAAATCTGAAATTTCTTGTTATCTTTTGCAAGCTGCACCGGAATCTGCCGGAAGACATTTAAAATTCTTGTCTGATCCATACCATCAGCATATTTTCTGACATCTTCCTCGTAATCGGCAAGAAGCTGTCTTTGCGTAGAAAGAGAACCCTCAAAGGTCCCCTTCACAATGTATTCCCTGACTATAGCAGGCATTCCCCCCAAAATGCAATAGTCAAAAAAAAGTCCGCTGCATACAGACATTTCCACTTCATTAAAAGGAACAAGATCGACCATATGTGTAAGCAGCTCCTCTGTGAAAGCAGCTTCATATCTATTCGCCCACAAAAATTCCTCAAAGTCTAAAGAGTACATTTCATAATCTGTCTTATATCCCACACTATTGCTTTCAATCCGGCTATAATGAATCCCCAGCATGGAACCGCTGCAAATGACGTCAAATCTGCCATCTATGCAAAAAAACTTAAGCGCTGTCGCTATTTCCGGGAACTCCTGCAATTCGTCAAAAAAGATAAGCGTCTTTCCTTCTTCAAATTCTTTCGATGGATCTATGCGGGAAATATTTTTAATCAAATCATCTGTTTTATATCCGTCTGCCGCAATAAGCTTATATTTTGGTTCTTCTACAAAATTTATTTCAATCAAATGCTCATAATTTTCTAGTCCGAACTTCCTGATCGATTCCGTTTTGCCAACCTGTCTTGGACCTCTTACGATAACAGGCTTTCTATCTGCAGTATCCTTCCACACTCTCAGGAAATCATCTATTTTTCGTTTTAGATAGACCATGCTGTTCCCTCCCGCTTATACTACTATTAGTATATGCTCTTTTTTCAATAAATACAACGCATCGCCCAAAAAATGAGGGAATTATTTAAGTTTGAAGCAAAAAAATGAGGGAATTATTTAAGTTTATTACAAAAAAATGAGGAATTTTATCAATCTGACAATCATAAACAAACGCCGCCGCACTTCGCGCGTCGGCTTATTGTAAAGAAACGGGGCTTTTGCCCCGCATCCAACATAGATAACAAGCTGTTAGCAGTTCTCGCCGTCTGCCTCCCTGCCATACCACGCTCGCTTTTCTTCATACATCCGCTCATCTGCCCGCCGAATCAGCCCATCCATATCTTCCGTTATAGCAGGCTTCCATACATAGCCGATTGCCATCACGGCATCTTTTTTCTTCATGTCCGCCCGCAGCGCCTTTACTCTTTCTTCCAGTTCCTCTTCCTCGATCTGAAGGCACAGGATAAGGAACTCGTCTCCGCCCACACGGAATAAGGCATATCCGTCAAACTGCCTTTTTAAACAATCGCTTGCCCGAATCAGCAGTTGATCCCCCACTTCATGCCCTTTTGTGTCATTCATCCTTTTCAAGCCCATGACATCACAATATACAATGCCGATACTCTTTTGTGGATGCAGCCCGTCTATGTATTCATGCATTGCGTGACGGTTTCCGATTCCTGTCAGCTGATCCTGAAAGCACATTTCCTCCAGACGTCTGACCAAATTTCTTCTGCGCAGAAGTGACACAATGAAATGCCCCCATATCTGAAACATGGTCGTGATATGATTCAAGTATTTCCCAGGCGGATTGTCCACCCCATAAAAACCAATGATCTTTTTCTCACTTACCAGCGGACTCACCACCAAAGTCTGGATATTCTGCGGTTCCAAATATTCATAAATTTCAGGCTCCGTTTCCCTGATGCTTTCCACATTTTTAACAATCACATTCTTTCCCATATGAAATCTTTGATACCACAGCCGAACAACGCTCCGCGGAACATTCTGGAGATTCTCTTTCTGAGGAAGGACGCCTTTTGCACACCACTCATAGGTGTTGCTGAATACGCCTCCCTCCATCTCCTCAAAAATATACACTCTCCCACTGCTCAAAGACTGACCAAGATACTCTAAGAGCGTATTGATAGACTTCTCCGGCGTGGGCGCTGAAAGAGAAATACGAAGACCTTCATTGATCATGGCTTCATTCTCTTCCCCTTCCCCGTCCTTCCATTCCCCTGCCCCCATATCTATTGCAAGGTCGAACCGGTATCTTTTTCCTGCCTCCTCCACCATCGTCCTTTTCATACCCAGCTTTTTCTTGATGAACGGATTATAACGAATCTCTTCCAGAAAATGACCTGTCTTTAGTTTTTGATTCGTGCACATCGTACAGGGCATTAAACTGCCAGCAAGCAGCTCATAACATTTTTTTCCTTTCAGCTCCTCCATGGCATTTATTCCGTAAGTTTCTCTTGCCCTGCGGTTCATATACACTATTTCATGACTATCCATATCCACAACATATACAATCTCATTTAATTCTTCATAGAATTCCCATATTTTTTTATCTGTCATATTTTACACCTCTAATGATGCTACTGCCTGATTGAAAAGCTTAGTCAAAAAATATTGATTCTCTCCACATATTTTATCAAAATGTTAACATCATATTAACATCAAAAAAACGGATATACTACTTTATGGGATATTTGGTGTCTTTTATGGGATATTCATCAATATTCTGACGACGAACATCCCCTCCTCCATAGAAAAATCCGTTTCTCCATTATAATAGGACGCTACCTTCCGTATACTAGACACCCCTATGCCTCCTGCTGAACTTGGCAGTCCCTTGTGAAACTTAATATTTTGTGAACAAGTATTTTTACACTGGATGGCGATCTTGTTTTCTTTCTGAAGAATGGAAAGCTGAATCTCTCTCTTTTTTGTCTCCACGCCAAGGCATCCGTGAATGGCATTCTCAACCACATTTGCCAGAATCGCAACCAAGTCGATATCCCGCACTTTAAGATGCTCCTCCGCCTTCACATCCATTGCCATATCTATTTTTTCATCTTTTGCATATCTTTCATAGGCGGATAAAATACTGTTGATCGTTTCATTGCTGCTGATGCGCTCTGCTTTATTGCGCGCCACCTCTTCTCCATATTCTCTTACATAGGCAAGAAGCTTGTCATTTTCTTTGTTTCTGATATATTCTTCCATCAAAAGGCAGTGATGCCGGATATCATGCCTGATTCTGGCTGCCTCTTCCTCTGACTCCCGCATCAGCTCCATCTGCCGGTGCAAAAGCTGCTCGTTCATTTCCAGCAATTCTTTTTCCACTTGATAGCGGTGCTCTCTTCCCTGATGCAGATACATCCGAAACATCATATATTGAATCAGCCCTGCCATAATCAGCAAGACCAGCGTCTTTACGATATTGAACATGGAAAATGCATGGTCACTGGGCCAAAAAGCAATCAGCGCAGCTATACCAATCGATATAAACAGTGTGACCACGCTGAAAAAGTCCATCTCTTCCTCCAGCATATCAACGCTGTCCAAAAAGCTTCCCCTGATTTTCCTGGTAATTAAAAATAGGATTGCGCCAGTCATCAAGAATCTAATCGCAATATCCGCCCACATATCCGCGCCGAACCATATTCGTGATGCATCCACGCCGCAGAATACGACTATCGCAAGAAGATAAAACCCCAGCGCAATTTTGTACAATGACACATATAGCTTTTCTCTGCTCATCCATATGCCGAATCCCCCAGTAACTGGAATGCACATAATTCCCGAAAATCGAATGAACCTCTCCTGATCCAGCACATACCAGATACTAAAAAGAGCGGCGAAGAGACCTCCGAAAAGGACGTACCATCTTATGGTTTTTTTCATAGGCTTTCTAGGACGGTCCAAAAGCAAAAAAACAGACATGACCAGCACAACTCCCATTCCGTTCCGAAAAAAAGCGACCCAGAAGGAACCTCCCAACATTCTCCTCACTCCCCTCTGAAATAGAATGTAAAATACTTTTTCTTAAATTCTGCCGCCTTATTCCGAGGCAGATAAATACTCCTTCCATTATCCATTCGGATTTCCCCTCTGTCCACAGACACAATATGTCTTAAATTGACGATATAAGAACTGCCGCATCTCAAAAACTGGGAATAATCTTCTAAAATCCGATACAGTTTCCCTCCCGTCATCCGCACCCTTACTTCCTCCCCTTCAAGATACAGAATCTGATAGTTTTTTTGTGCTTCGCAATAAATGATTTGTTCTGGATCAATCTGGCGGCTGCCGCCTGATATCTTCACGAGCAGTGATTCCTTCCGCTCCTTTCCTGAGATGCCAAGTACCCTGTCCATCGCATGAAAAAGAGCCTGCGGCTGCAACGGTTTGACCAGATAGGAAATGGCGTCCACTTCATATGCCTTTAACGCATACTCTGTGGATGTGGTAAGAAAAACGACAGGCATTTCATACCCATCCCTGCGCAATTCCCGAACTGCCTCAAGTCCATTCTTACCTGGCATAAAGATATCCATGAGCAAAAGATCCGGTATCTCTCTTTCCTCTCTTACCCAGTCAATCAACCTCTGCGCATTGTCAAACCTCTTTATCCCATAGCGCAGCATTGGGTTTCTTCTTCCATACGCGTGTAAAAAATCTTCTATCTGCTCAAGTTCCGAATCCATGTCATCACATAAAGCCACTCTGTACATACCATCCCCCTTATGCCCTGCCTTTTATGTCAACAATATCTTTCCTTTTTGCTAAGTCACTATTTTTATCATATCATACATATTTCGTCCTCCTTCTGTTAATTTTGTCTCCAAACGCGTTAATTTTGTAAACAAGGGATGACCGAAATATTTCGGCCATCCCTTGTTCTTAAAATCTATGTCCGCTATTTAATTATTGCGCTGCCAGATTGGTATAGCCCATCAGGCTTTCATCCACTGCCCGCGCGGCTTCTCTGCCTTCCCGGATCGCCCATACCACCAGCGACTGTCCCCGGTGCATATCGCCTGCGGTAAAGACGTTCTTTACGTTCGTCTCATACTGTCCCGGCGCTGTATTCACATTGGTGCGCTGGTTCAGCTCCACCTTGAAGGCATCTGTCACGTATTTCTGGCTTCCCAGAAAACCTGCAGCAATGAGTACGATTTCCGCGGGAAGGGTCTGTTCCGATCCCGGAACCTCCTTCATCTCCATGCGTCCTGTGTCAGGATTCTTCTCCCATGAGAGCTTTACGATCTTGACTGCCTTCAGGTTCCCGTTTTTGTCCTTTACGAATTCTTTTACCGTAGATTCATAGATCCTCGGGTCGTGCCCGAAAAGGGCAATGGCTTCCTCCTGACCATAATCTGTCTTACAGATCTTCGGCCACTCCGGCCAAGGGTTATTTTCCGCCCTTGTATCCGGCGCCTTAGGCATCATCTCGATCTGGGTCACGGACTTGCATCCATGACGGATGCTGGTGCCCACGCAGTCATTTCCTGTATCTCCCCCTCCGATGATCACTACATTTTTATCCTTGGTATTGATGAAGCTTCCGTCTTCAAAATTGGAATCCAGAAGGCTTTTGGTATTGGCTTTCAGAAAATCCACCGCAAAGTAAATTCCCTTTGCGTCCCTTCCCGGTGCGCTTATATCCCGGGGATTGGAGGCACCGCAGGCGAGCACCACTTTGTCAAATTCCTTCAGCAGCTTTTCCGCCTTCACGTCCTTTCCCACGTCCGTTCCTGTGACAAAGGAGACGCCTTCCGCTTCCATGACCTTCACTTTACGGTCCACGATCTGTTTTTCCAGCTTCATGTTGGGAATGCCATACATGAGCAGTCCCCCTACCCGGTCAGAGCGTTCGAACACAGTGACGCTGTGTCCCCTCTTGTTGAGCTGGTCCGCCACCGCAAGCCCGGCGGGGCCGCTTCCTACCACCGCAACTTTTTTGCCAGTCCTCACTTTAGGCGGCTTGGGATCTGCATACCCCTGCTCATAAGCATTCTCGATAATGGCAAATTCATTTTCCTTAGTGGCTACCGGCTCCCCATTCAGCCCGCAGGTACATGCTGCCTCACATAAGGCAGGACATACCCGGGATGTAAATTCCGGAAAGCTGTTGGTCTTTTTTAGGCGGTTATATGCCTGCTTCCAGTTGCCCGTATAGACCAGATCATTCCACTCGGGAACCAGATTGTGCAAAGGACAGCCGCTGGTCATCCCACAAATATCCATACCCGCCTGGCAGAACGGTACCCCGCATTCCATGCAGCGGGCGCCCTGCAATTGCTGTCTGGCCTTGGGAAGGTGCTCATGAAACTCGTTAAAATTTTTGATCCGTTCCTTGGGCTTTACATCCTTTGATACTTCTCTTTTATAATCCATAAATCCTGTTGGTTTTCCCATCGTTACCTCTCTATTCCGCCACTTATATGGCAATCATGCAAATTTCCTTACGCATTCTTGACTGCATAAAACGCTTCAATCTGTGCCTGCTCTGCGCTCAATCCCTTTTCCTCCATCTGCACGATTGCAGCCTGCATCTTCTCATAATCATGAGGGATGATCTTCTTGAACTTGGGCAGATAATCTTTAAAGTTATCCAGCACCATCTTCCCTTTTTCAGAATTGGTCAGCGCCACGTGCTCCTTGATCATTTCTTTCAGCTCTATGACGTCATATTTTGATGTCACCTCATAAGAGGAAACCATTTCTTTATTTAAGCGAATATATAGATCGTTGTCTTCATCCAGTACATAGGCGATGCCGCCGCTCATGCCTGCCGCAAAGTTCTTGCCCGTCCTTCCAAGCACCACCACGCGTCCGCCGGTCATATACTCGCAGCCGTGGTCGCCCACGCCTTCCACCACCGCCACAGCCCCGGAATTGCGCACGCAGAACCGTTCCCCGGCTACGCCGTTGATAAAGGCTTTGCCGCTGGTGGCGCCGTAGAGCGCAACGTTGCCGATGATGATATTTTCTTCCGCCTTGAACCGGCTTCCCTTAGGGGGATAAACAACCAGCTTGCCGCCGGAAAGACCTTTTCCGAAATAATCATTACTGTCTCCCACCAGCTCTAATGTCAGTCCTTTAGGGATGAATGCGCCGAAGCTCTGTCCCCCTGCGCCGGTGCACAGCACTCTGTAAGTATCTTCCTCCAGTTCATCTCCCAGTCTTCTGGTAATCTCCGATCCTAAGATTGTTCCGAATGCCCGATCGGTATTCTTCACATCCACTTCTATGCTGCGTTTGCTCTTTTCGTTCATAGACTTATTCAGCTGTTTTAAAAGGACCTTTTCATCCACCGTATTCTCCAGCTTAAAGTCATAGACCTTCTTGGGGTCAAAGGTTACTTTTTCCTTGCCGCCGGCGTAAGGGTTGGTGAGAATCAGGCTTAAATCAATCTGCTTCTGGCTCTCTGTCAAGTGATCCTTTACCTTCAAAAGTTCTGTGTGCCCTACCAGTTCGTCCACACGGCGGACGCCTAATTTCGCCATATATTCCCGTAGTTCCTGGGCGATAAAGTGCATGAAATTCACCACGTATTCGGGTTTTCCTTTAAAATTCTTGCGAAGCTCCGGATTCTGGGTGGCAACCCCCACCGGACAGGTATCCAGATTGCACACGCGCATCATGACACAGCCCATGGTAACTAAGGGCGCCGTGGCAAAACCAAATTCCTCTGCCCCTAAGATGGCGGCAATGGCAACATCCCTGCCACTCATCAGCTTCCCGTCGGTCTCGATCCTTACTTTATTTCTAAGTCCGTTCATAATCAGCGTCTGATGGGTCTCCGCCAGCCCTAATTCCCAGGGAAGTCCCGCATTGTGAATGGAATTGCGGGGCGCCGCGCCGGTACCTCCGTCATAGCCGGACACTAAGATTACCTGCGCCCCTGCCTTTGCCACACCGGCAGCGACCGTTCCCACGCCTGCCTCGGAAACCAGCTTGACGCTGATTCGTGCCTGTTTATTGGCATTTTTCAAATCGTAGATCAGTTCCGCCAAGTCTTCAATGGAATAAATATCATGGTGGGGCGGAGGGGAAATCAGTCCTACCCCCGGCGTAGAGTGCCTGGTCTTGGCAATCCACGGGTAAACCTTGCCGCCGGGCAGATGTCCACCCTCTCCGGGCTTTGCCCCCTGTGCCATTTTGATCTGAATCTCATTGGCGCTTACCAGATATCTGCTGGTAACGCCGAAACGTCCTGATGCCACCTGCTTAATGGCGGAGCATCTGTTGACCCCGTCAGCGCCGGGGGTAAGCCGGTCTAAGTCCTCCCCCCCTTCACCTGAATTGGATTTGCCGTGAATCCGGTTCATGGCAATTGCCATGGTCTCATGGGCTTCCTTGGAAATAGAACCGTAGGACATAGCCCCTGTCTTAAATCTGGTGACGATAGATTCCACACTCTCCACCTCTTCAATGGGCACGCCCTTCTTGGGATAATTGAAGTCCATCAGCCCCCGCAGGTTCTTCACCGATTCCTCATCATTCACAAGGGAAGTGTATTCTTTGAACATCTGGTAGTCCCCCCGTCTGGTGGACTCCTGAAGCAGATGGATGGTCGCCGGATTGTAAAGGTGCTCATCCGCCCCGCTGCGCATCTTGTGGTGTCCTAAACTGTCAAGGGTCAAGTCATTTGCAAGTCCCAGCGGATCAAATGCCTGTGAATGCAGTTTATCCACCTGCTCTTCTATATCCTTTATGGTGATGCCGCCCACTCGGCATACCGTGTGGGGGAAATACTTATTGATTACTTCTTTATCAATGCCGATTGCCTCAAAAATCTGGGAACCTTCATAGGACTGTATGGTGCTGATTCCCATCTTGGAAGCGATTTTTACG
>BLLW01000078.1 GCA_011959285.1 Lachnospiraceae bacterium
ACAGCCCTATACCAGAGCTGAAGCACTGCTCCGGGCACTTCCCATAGGATTAGTGGAGGCGGCAGTTTATACGGCAGTCGGTGCGGTTATAGTATTCGTGTTCCTGAAAATAAAGAAGGCAGGAAAAAAAGAAGAATATAGGATGGCCATAGATAAATATAACAAACTTGCACAGGACTACCATATGATTCAGGAGAACAACCGGAAGGTATATGAGCGGATTGAGGATATACATCGCCGGAAGAAGGCTGTAAGCAGTGAATACCTTACAAATGTCCCTGACTTGCTGCCAAAGAAAGATGAATATGAATACCGTACTGTGGAGGCGGTTAGATATTTTATCCGGGAACTTAAAAACGGGATTGCAACCTCCCTGCCGGAAGCAATAAAGAATTACAGACAGTACCGATTCCGAGAAGAAATGAGGATAAAAACGGATGCGGTATTACGCAGCCAGGAGATGGCAAGGCGGCAACAGGAAGACATGATAGCACAGCAGATGATTGGAAATCTCATCGGTTTTGCCACATTTATGGAGGCCAGTAAGATGGCGGCGGATACAGACTATATACGCCGGTATGTCACGGGAATATAGCTAAAATGACTACTGGAAGATGAACAAAAAATGAGGGACAGCTATGGAAAAACAGCTTCAGACACTTTATAAGATAAGGGATTTAGCAAAGGAAAAAGAACATTTAGAAAACCAGATATGCTTGTTTAACCAGCAGTTTAAAAATGTCCATGACATGGCAGTGGACAAAGAGAGAAAGAAAATCAAACTTGGGTTTGTTGAATATCTGGTTGTATTTATTATCTCAGATTACCTGGCCGGGCGCCAGGCGGGCGAATATCTCCTGCATACAGATGCCGCTGTGATTGCCATGATTTTGGGAATCCCATTTGCCCTCGTTACCCTTATGCTTATCAGGATTGGGATTCTAATAGGAAACAAACTGGTAGCTCGAAAGAACGAATCCGACCATGCGCGGAATGAGGAAATCAATCAAAGGGTCATAAAAGAAAACGAGGACGTCACGGCAAACAATGTTGATATACTGATGAAGATTACTGAATGCAATAACAGGCTGGATGGGATTAGTAATACTCTGGAGAAGCTTGCACCGTGGTTTCCAGAATGCTATTTTCACTCAAAATCCGTGGATTTTGCCATCAACCAAATGGAAACGGGACGGGTTTCCAACATAAAGCAGGCATTTGTCCATTATGAGGCATATGGGAAACAATGAATGCTTTCGAGATGGAACAAGAAATGCCGAACCATAGGGGAAATGGGACTATACTGTAAAACCGAAGAAAGGAACAGGTTCTGCAAAAAGTGTGGGGCAAAGATAGACGATGATGGAAAATAAAGAATTATCAGCCCTGGTTAGAAAGAGCCAGAGGGGCGATGCGGCGGCAATGGAGGAACTGCTCCGTGCCGCCTACACGCCCGTCTACTACCAGTGCCGCAGGTTTTTAAAGACTGGGGCGGATGCGGAGGATATGACGCAGGAGGTACTGCTCCTGCTCTACACAAAACTGGACACGTTAAAGGAACCGGCGGCGTTCTGGGGATGGCTCGGACGTCTGACCGCAAACCGCTGTAAGAACGCCCTTACCCGCACCCACGCCGACCTGCCAATCCTTGAGGACGAGGAAGGGAACAGCGTCCTTGACGCTATCGAGAGCGGGGACAGGGCGGCCGTGCCGGAGGAAGCCTTTGACAATGCCGAGACTGCCCGGATGATAGGCGGAATCGTCGATGCTCTCCCGGAGGCGCAGAGGGACTGCGTCCTGCTCTATTATTATGATGAAATGAGCGTGAAAGAGATTGCGGGTGTGACCGGCGTGGCGGAGAATACCGTCAAGAGCCGCTTAAATTACGCAAGGAAGACGATTAAGGAAAACGTACTCGACTATGAAAAGAAACAGGGCATCAGGCTGCACAGCCTTGCACCTGTTCCGCTCCTTTACTATTTCCTGCACATGGATGCACAGGCGTGCGCGGATGCAGGGAAAGCGGAACAGGCCGTATCAAAGGTTATGGGACAGGCGGCTGCGGCATCCGCCGCTCCCCTTTCCGGGCCAGCCGCCCATCCTGCCGCCACGACAGCCGCCCATGCCTTACAGGGCATTTCCATTAAGACGGCAGCCGTAGCCGCCGCCGGGCTCCTGCTGATAGGCGGCACAGCGGCAGGGATTGTAACGGCCCTTAATCATGGCAAAGAAGAAGCGGCTGAAGTATACGCCCCCATAGAAACGGGAACCCCGGACGGCGGCGATGCGGTGGCAGATACAGCGGAACCGGAAAAAACGGAAGAGCCTGCTGCGGCACGGGAAGGACCCCTTTTCCCGGAAGAAGCCCTTGCCGCCCTGCCTTATACGGGCGATACGGGCCAGTGTGCAATGACTATGGAACAGGCGGAGGCTTTTGCCGGGGCGCTTGATTCATGTATCGCTGAAAGCCGGGAAGAAGGATATGATGTGCCGTTCTGCCGCGCCGCCCTGTTTGACGCGGGAAACGGCATACCTGCCCTGTTCGTGGCATGGGGAGCGGATGCCGGCTATGGGGATGACAGCGGCTGTATGGCTGATGTGTCGCGGATATACTGCTGGGACGGCAGGGAAGCATCAGCCGGTGCCGGAGGAAGGCTGGGGGAAATCCATGGAGATACAGCCGTGACGGACAAAGGGCTGCTTACGGATGCGGGATTTTACACATTTACGGATGGCATGGCGGAGCTTGCCCATACATACGAGGACTTTTTCCTGTATGGCGATACCGCCCCGTCGTTGGACAAATTCAGGGAATATATTGCGGAGCATGGTGTTTTTGAGGGCGCCTATGATTTTGGCACGCTGACGGAGGACAAGTGGCAGATATACCAGTATGAGGATTACGACAACTGGCCCGAAGACGGGTACAGCGGGCTCCTGCTCAGTGACGAATACGGCTCCCTTGTCTCTTCCCTTGACGGCGTGTTCCTTACCCGCAGCGAGGCTGAAGCCGCCGGACAGGATATGGCATGGTACCTGACATGGCAGGACTGGAATCTGGGGAACGGGCATCTCGGCGCAAGCGATGTAAGCTGGACATGGGCCGGTGACTGGATGGATGCGGAAGAACTGGCCGCACTGCTCCGGGGCGGAAACGGCACGGCCGCAGGCAGCAAGGCGCCTGCCCCGGAAAATGCGGCGGTAAGCACGGAGGGGAACATCCGTCGCACTGCCATTGATTCCCGGGGCCATGATATAGAAATCTGGTATGAAATCCCGGATTTCCCCGAAGACACGGACGGCTATAAAACAGTCAATGCCTTTTTTGAGGGGCTTCAGGATGCGTTTTTGAACGATGACAGCGGCGGGCTGGCTGATTTATGGGATATCGTGGAAGGCAACCCGCCCCAATCGGAAAACTATTATTATACCGTCTCCGCCGAAATAAAATCACAGACAGCGCAGTATGTGAGCGTCATCCAGACACAGGAAATTTACCTTGGCGGCATAAGGGAAAGCGAAAGCCGTTATTATAACTTCCGCACAGACACCGGGGAAGCTCTCCTTCTCACCGACATCCTGGAAGGGACGGCGGATCAGATTACAGAGCAGATTGCGGATGCGGTTGCTATCGCAGACCCTTACACGGAAGAGACGGGCGCGCTGGATAATATCAGGGGCCGCGATATCGGGGAATTTGATTTCTATATATCAGATGGACATATACACCTGAGTTTTGATACTTATGACCTTTACGGAACGTCTTACGGCGGGGACCCGCCGGTAGAGGTGGAACTCCCGGCAGAACTGAGGGCGGAATGGAGATAAAAATATTTAAAAAATTTCTGGATTTATAAAACCTGTGCCCATACTTCTGTGTCTGATAAGTAAAAGGCAGGGAAAGCAGGGATATACAAAGGAGGCGATGCGTATGGCAGAGAACAGTATAAGGGGAACGCCGAGAAACATCCGCTTCGGATGGTAAACAGGCTGCACAGCAGCCCGGTTGCATATATGGACAGGATGGGAACTGTCCTGACATCCGCCGGTGCCTAAAAAGGGAGGTGTGGCAGCGCACACGCAGGCATACGGGCAGCGAACATGTAACATCAGACAACTTATATTTCAAGAAACTAAGGAGGTAACTTCGATGAAGAAACGAATTTTAACAACAACTATGGCACTTGCAATGGCGTTCACCACCGCAATGAGCGGAATGGGAACACTGACAGCTCATGCTTATACCGATGACGGCGCATATCACGGCGATGATATGGCAGACGGTGGTTCCAGCGCATCTGACGGAAGCGATGATATCGGTGGCGGCAACAGCGGTTCCAGCAATTCCGGCAGTTCCAGCTCCGGCAATAACAGCGGTTCTACCGATGATGGAGCATATCATGGCGATGGTATGGCAAACGGTGGTTCCAGCGCATCCAACGGGAACGATGATATCGGTAGCGGCAACAGTGGTTCCAGCTCCGCAGCATCCTACACAGCTCCCAAAGCGGCAGGCAAAGCTGTATCCGCAGGCAAAGAGACGTTTCGCGCAGTCGCAAAGGCTGGTGCAGGCACTTACAAAGTCACCCACAAAGGTATTGAGATTGCAACATTCAGTCTCATGGACACAGACAAGAAAGCCGTTTCCTGCACATCCGTAGCTCTTAAACAGCGCGAAGACAAGAAATACGCTATCGACTTCCAGGTTGATGACGCAACTGGTCTGACCGTTGGCGCGCCTCTGGACAGAACCTACATGTACAGCACGCTCGGCGTAAGCTACGTTACGATTAACGACACGGTTATCATCGACATCGAAGCCGAGGTTGCGGCAGCTGCAGCAAAGGCTGCAAAATAGCAGCGTAAACTAAGACCGGCTTGCAAAACGCAACGGCCTTTCAGAAACAGGAAATAAGCAATACAAAAGCAAAGGTTCTAAGCGAACCACGGTAACTATCATGAAATAAGATAATAAAAATCTCTCAACAAGAAAGCGAGGACTTTAAGGATGAAGAAAAGAATCTTAACAAAGGTTATCACAATGGCTATGGCTTGCGCTCTGGTCGTAGGAAATACAGGCATTGTTGCCCATGCAACAGAATACGATGACGGCTGTGTCCGTGATGACGTAGCTGGCGGCGGAGGAGGAAGTGCAAGCCTCGATGACGGAGGCTCCGGCTCCAGCTCTGACTCTGGCTCGTCCAGTTCCAACTCCGGCAGCGGCTCCAGTAATTCCGGCTCCGATTACAACGATGGTTACGTACGCGATGATGTTGCAGCAGGCGGTGGCGGAAATGCAAGCCTGAGCGATGGCAGTTCCAGCTCCACAGCATCCTATACAGCGCCCAAAGCGGCAGGCAAAGCTGTATCCGCAGGCAAAGAGACGTTTCGCGCAGTCGCAAAGGCTGGTGCAGGCACTTACAAAGTCACCCACAAAGGTATTGAGATTGCAACATTCAGTCTCATGGACACAGATAAGAAAGCCGTTTCCTGCACAGCAGTTGCTCTCAAGCAGCGTGAGGACGGCAAGTGGGCTGTCAACTACGACGTTGCAGATGCGACAGGTCTGACAGTCGGCGCACCGCTTGACAGGACTTACATGTACAATACGCTCGGCGTGAGCTACATCACTATCAACGACACGGTAATCATCGACATCGAGGCAGAAGCGGCTGCTAAATAAAATAAGTAAGGCTGAGGGGCCCCATGCAGGACGCATGGGGTTCCTTTTTTCCTGTTCCGTTCAGACGTCTGAGCGGTTCCGTCCGATTTTCTGCCCCACTTCCCGGCTGACTGGATGCGCCTTACGGCGCCGGGCGCAGTTCTGAAACCGGATGCCGTTATGGCGTCGCGTGCCTGCTTGACTGCGGGAGCGCACAGGGGCTTTTACAGCCCCTCTTTTATTCTCTCCGTTCTGCAAGTATAAGGGAATCACAGTTCCGGGCAGTTATCTGCACGGAAGCAGCAATCAAATAAGCTGATTTATGGAGCTGTTACTCTGTCAGTCTTTAAAGACTGCCCGGGTAGCAGCTTTTTTTCTTTCCGGCAGGTGGTCTTTGTATGCGCCTGAAAACGGTCGTTGTAAAGACCACACAGCTTGCAGGATTCTCTTACATCGGAAAACGGTCTTCGCAAAGCCCGTAAAAAACCCATGCACGGGCAGGAAAAGGATGGCGGTCTTTGTGAGTGCCGGAAGATGGTCTCCGTGAAGACCATCCGGCTTCCGGGGCGCTTTTGCAACGGGATGCGGTCTTTGTGAAGACCGTAAAAAAACCATGTAAAGACCAACCGGCAAATATCCGGCGGCGCTGGTCTTTGGAAAGACCATAAAAAGACCAGTTATCCAGAACGGCACAGGGGCATACGCCCCTCTTATTTTTTCCGGCATCCCTCTCCTGGCGCCTGCTTCCACCCTGTTTCCCTTTTAAAATCAAAAGGGGAATATATTTCACACACAAACAGTTGACGTAATACCGACAAGCGGACACAGGATGGATAATGGAATCTTGCCCTTTCTGCCCCCAATGGATAGGACGGCTGTATTGCAGGCGGGGAACGGGAACGGCCCCGCACAGTTAAGGGCGTGGTATCTGTCTGGTTCCTGCCGTCCTGTTTTACGTCTTGTTTGCAACTTTTTTCAGATGATACATAAGGCACGAATTTATGGAAGAGTGAGGGCGATGCCGCAAAACGTCCTTCCATAAATTCAGTAACAAACAGCGTAAATACGGGCTTTAAATCAATTTATGGAAATTATGGAAATTATGGAAGAGAAAAAACAGGGTCATTTTGAATTTATGGAAGGCTGTGAACGCCCGTATTTACAGGTGCCGCGCGGCTTTTCTGCATTTTCTTACGAAAACGCATCAAAATATGGCTAACAGGATAAGGGAGCGCTACTCACTTCGTTCGCTCGGCATAGCCGAGGCACTTTCCGCAGCTGTCGCCGCTCCACCCACTCCGCGCTATCACGCTCCGGGGCCCTTACTGCGAATCTCCACTTTGTTCCGACTCTTGCCCGCTCCGCACTCCGTGCTCCGGGGTCCTGTCTTCCTGTGCAGACGGTTTCCCTGCTGGCGCAGGCGCATGGCACAGTGTACGGTATGTCGCTAACTATGGGCACAGAAAGGGATTTAGACCCTTTTCTCCATTTTTTTCATAAACCCTTTATATAAAAATATATTCCCTCTTATTTTTGTGCTTATTGTATACTTTCACAGGTGATACGCACATACCGGTTGTGCATGTTTTTGTTATTCGCATATATACTTTATAAAATATATAAATAATGGGACTAATGTATAAAAATATACTGTAAATATATAAAAAATATCCCGGGAGCCTTGATTTTGCTGGATTCTTCTTAGCTCCATTTCCAGTTCCATTCCTGCCTGTGACTTAAAAAACGGAGCTGTGCATTTCCGGCCTGTGCCCGCAGATGCAGGAAATACGGGGGTTTTTCGCTTTTTCCGCTGTTCCCCTTTTTCCCTGTGCATTTTGCAGGAATGGGACGGGGAATCTGTCCCCCAGTCCCTTTTCCTGTGTGAAACGGGGATAAAAAAGGTACAAAACGGATATGCAGGATGTGCCTGTTTTATGTCCGTTAAAGGGCACGGTGGCAGGAACATGCACGCTCCCCCCCCCCCATGTGGCCGGACGAAAGCAGGACGCCACCCCTGACTTTCCGCCGTGCCTGTGCGGAAATATTCCTTACCGACGGCACGGGAACTCAGGGACAGGCAGGATACGCCCATACCGTCTTACGGGGCATTGTACCACAGCCCCGGCAGAAACCCAAAGGCAGGCCGGGGCACAGCCCCGGTGGCTGGTTCACTGCCTCTGGCTGTGAATCTAAGGACAGGCAGGGGGATACGGCATCTGTTACGTTTTCTCTTATATACGGGGCTTATGGGAGGCTTTACGGCGGTACTGTGGCCGCACGGCGGCCCGGCTGTGTATAGGAAGATAAAAACTTACTTATTTCAGAAAAGAGAGGGAAATCACTATGAAGAATATCAGGAATTACGGAATCGTGACAGGACGGCTGACCAGAGACCCGGCGGTCTACAACAACAATGACGGCTCACGGAAGATACGCTTTACCGTGGCGGCACAGGACCATTTCACGGACGGCGGGGGAAACAGGGGTTCGCAGTTCATCCCGCTGGAAGCCTTTATCCCGGCGAAACAGACGGGCAACGGCCCTTATGACTACCTTGACTGCGGCGATTTGGTGTCCTGTTCCTACACGGTGCAGAACAACAATTACAAAGATAAGGACGGGGAAATGGTCTACGGCCTTGTGCTCCTTGTTGACAGTATCGCACTGCTCGAGAGCAGGACATCCAAAGAGGCGCGCCTTGCGGCAAAAGAATCCGTCGCATAAGCCCGACATACAGAAAAAAGCCCTGCGGGGGATGGCATGATGCCGTCCTGCCCGTGGGCTTTTATTTTTTGTCCATGCAATCACGTTTTCTGGTCAGTCGTCTGGCCTGCGCTGTCCTTTTCTTCCTCTTCCGTACTGTGTTTCTGTTCGGACGTCTGACCAGTGTTGTCCTTGCTTTCCGCGTTATCTTTTTTCTTTGGTCCTGGTTTTCTTCTGGAAACCAGCTCTTTTTCCAGCTGTCGCTTTTCTTCTTTAAGTTTTTTTACAACTTCCAGTGCTGTTTTCAGTCTATCTTCCACATCGGCCAGTTTCTTGTTTCGTTTATCCAATTCCTCTTTTTTAAGTGTCCTGTTTTCCTTCCGTGCTTCCCTGTAAGCATCCAGCACATACGCTCTGCTTTCATAACGCCCCCGGAACACAACGTCCGGGTTTACCAGCAGCCCCTTTCCTTTATGACAGAGGAAATTATACTTTTCCAGCATCTCTATGGTTCTTACCACGGTCTGGTAGGAGGTCTTTGCTCCCCCTGCGATTTCCTGATAGGTGAGCATAATCTCATTGAGCGGCGTCATGCTCTCCATGAGAAAAAGGACGACTTTGAACTTCTGGCTTTCTATCCCTTTCAGTGTTTTCCGGAAATTCTTCATGAATACTTTGTGGAAGTCCCTGTCGCCCCATGTGCTGGTTGTGGCGGTCAGGGTGAACGCTTCCCCGGTATCGGCATCTATGACATTATGAGTTTTCGGATAACTTTGTGCGTTATTTGCTTTCATATGGCGCCTCTGACGTTTGCAGATAAGTTTTCAACATTACTATATAACGATAAAATACGGCTTTCACAGAAGTTATTTATAAATAACTTCTGTGAAATAGAATATATCACGTATTTACTGTAATTTCAAGGTTTTTTAGATAGGCAGGTCAAATGGCGTTGTGGCCTTATCTCCCCCGGTCGCATCCCATTCAAACCCTTGTGTTCCAATGCAGGACTGCGTTTCGGCATCTTTTAATATTTTCCTTATTTTTTCTTTCAACTGGCAGTTTTCCGTCTTTTTCATTAACTTATCCAGCTTTGGAATGCTTATTTCTCCCTGATTTGATATGATGCTCTTAAACAGAATATCCTCGTCAACAATAACCGCATCAAATTCGTCAATCCTTCTTTTATCCATGCTCAGCAGATACCTGTGGGTGGTAATGACGCATCCATCCCATGTCTTTAAATTTTCCCGTTCCTTCAGATATTCCTCCAAACAGGGAATCTTTTCTTTTTCCAACCGTTTTCTAATGTATGGATGGACTAATCGGTGCCGCCCTCTTTTATACAGCTTCTGGATATGTTCCCATATTTCATCCGGTATCTCATCCTTAATTTTTTCAAGGGACGGCGTTTTCCTGACCTTTATCCCCTGGCTTTTGGCTTTTTCATATATTTCTTCTTTAAGGAGGTTTGTCGGCACAGCAATAATAAATCTTGTATCTGAATTCTCCTTCATGAGTTTTATGTAGCTATGGCTTTTGCCTCCCCCAACCTGGGCTTTGATAATATAAAACTTCCTGCCGCTGGCATAGAATGCTCCGTTGACAGCGTTGTAGATATCATCCTGCATCTCTTTGAGAGAGCAGAACTCCTCATGACATCCAGAAACCCTCTCCATGCTCCCACGTTTTGGATGTACTGTCGAGAGGATATTCTTACAATGAATACATTCTTTATGATAAGGGCAATATTTATCACAGGCTTGTGGATAATAGTCATTCTGTTCCATATAAGAGAGATCCGCTTCCCATTTCCCGTTCTTAACATCATCAGGATACAGATTTGGGTACTCAAATATTGTTTTCATAAAATATTTTGTACCAGTCTCCACCGGTATCAGGTTAGTCGCAATACCAAATAATTCATGATGGGGTAATTTTCTACCGCCGTTAGCAAAATCATGGAATAACTTACATTTATCCATATCCCGCAAAACTCCGGATCTGTATTTTTTATGATTCTTAGATTTTTCACCCGGAGTTTTGACAGAAGAATTTCTGGTGCTACTGAAATTAATAAGATAATATTTATTTGGGAAAATTTCGCCATCTTCTATTATATTGGAATTATCATGATTATATATAATAGCTGTTGGCGAATTTTTCCCATTTGTACTATATTGAGTTGCACCATGATCTTCTGTCGGATCATCTGTTTCAGGCAGATGATCCGTTACTGTGACATCCAGTAATCCTTTTTCAGTTAATGCAATACCTGTCTTTTTAGAAAATCCTCTTATATGTTCTTTATAATGGTTATCCTTATACTTCTTTCTCGTATAGTATGTATAGTTTCTGAACACGGATTCTATACTTGTCTCTGGTAAGCTGTCATCATAATAAATTAATTTCTTACCACCATAATATAGCTTAGACACATCCTTATAATATGACGGATCAGCCTCCGGAAACATTTCTCCCAGAGCAAGCTGCACAGCCTCGGCAACCCTCCTGTCATGGATGGGGACATCATTTGTGAATACCACCCTGAACTTATCATGGTCTGTACTGGATAATGTGTCATAAGCGAATAAAATTGGTAGTTCATTCTGGTCAGCACGTTCCCTTATATCCTCAAATGAAACTTTCCTGCCAGGATCTTTGTTGTCAAAATCCAAAGCAAATAATTGCTGCTGCTCAAAATTATCCTTATTGCGCTTCCCATTTTTAAATGTAGCCGGGCAGAATGTACATCCCTCACTCCCGATTTTAGTGATTACCCCCTTCAATTCGCCTCGTTCAAATTTCTTTGCCGTTCTGGCTATTTTGTTGCTAATCCTTCCTACTTCATCACCAGAAGGTTTAACCCGGTAGCCTTGGTCATCATACGAGATTTTAATTGTATTCATAACAGTTTCACTCCTTTACAAGATTTTTTAATTTCTTGTAGGAGTGATTAGAAAAAAAATTCGCAAAAAAAGAAGAACAGAATCGCTCTGTCCCTCATTCCTTCCAGCCATTATCAGTATAATTGCCATCCCACTGCTTTTATAAGCGGTACAACCACTCCCGTGTGTTTTATAATTAATAATGGTCAAAAAATAAAAACCTTGCACCAATTCTCATGACCATTTCTATGTCAAATTTGAAATGATATATCGTATGTTAAAAGTGAAAAAACGCACAAAAAAGTTGCATACCCGCTATGCTTGATTGCTGGTATGCAACTTCTATCACTTTATTTCGTTCACGGCTACAATACTTGTAGCATATTACTTGCAGATACTATCATATTTGCATCTGCCTATACAGGCTGTAATTCACTTGCCAGCTGTTCTACTTCTGCAATATTCAGTTCAGAGCATTCTGCAATCTCCTCAATTGTAAGCTTACCCATTTTTAATAAACTGACTGCAACTTCTCTTTTTGCCTCATTTTTCAGCTTCCTCGCACTTGTCTCAACCAATGCTCCACCCATAATATCACCTACACCTTTCTGCACATTCCCATATTTTTGTGCTATTTCTTTAACCACATCACTGGAAAGCTCTATGATTGTCCGCTTGTCAAACGCCCCGATTACTCCCTGCTGTTCCAGTTCATCAAGCCTTTCCAGAATATACCTGTACTCTGATTTCAGTTTGGCTAATTTCTGCTCGTTGCTGTTATATTCCGGAAAGTTCTTCTCATGTGAGAAAATATAAAATGGAATCAGCAGCAGCAGACGTTTTTCAAAAATATCATCCAATGTATAATTCTGCACTTTCATGAGCGGTATATCATACTTCACCGTTCCGCCTGGTGTGACTATCACATATTTCATTTTGTCTGGTGTCTTTTTATAATTCCGGAGATACAGTACCGCTGTATTCGGAAATGTCACTGTCAGGGTTTCCTCTGTGACCTCCCCCTCATCCAGAGCGATCTGAGCGTCATATTCAAAAAGGCGGATCGTTATTTTCCCATCTGGTAAGCAGCTTTCACACTCAAGATGATATTTTTTTGTAATTTTTCCAATGACCCTGAAATTAGTATCTGTTATCCGTTCTTTATCGGCTTCATCCTGTTGATCCAGAAAATGTTCATTAGGAAGAAATTCTATCTTTTCCTCTCCAGTGTATTCTTCCCTGAAAATCTCGTTAATTACCGGAATAATCAGTTTCCTGCAGTCATTCAGTATTGTGCGGAATGCTCCATCATATATATTGCCCATATATTCTCCCTGTATATGTATCCTTTCTCCTGATATATTTATATTATACCCTATCAGATTAAGACTTACAATCTGCTAATTTAAGCCTGCTAAAAAACTACAGTTCCCTCAACATCCATTTCTAAATATCCTGTCGTTTACAATACCTTCTCGCATCAGCCATACATCCCGCTTTCGTGTTCCCCAAAGCTTCTGCATTCCTCCTTTCATTTCTCGCCGCCCATTTCGCCACCATACCGTTTCCCTTTGCACGTTTATTGAACAAACCACAGTTCTCAATTGTCTCGAAACTCAACTGCGATATTTTCATTCCCGCATTTTCCTCCTCACTCACCGCAGAGTTTTTTCTTTATATAAAATACCGTCTTTTTCCGTATTCCCTCATCTGGCACTGCATCAAGCATTTCCTGCAGCTCCTGGTTAAATTCTTCCGCTGTCCTGCTAAACTCAAAGAGAGCATTCAGCCTGTTCAGTATCCTGATATTTTCTTCCGCTCCACTGGTAAAGCAGCCATCCCCGAACAGCTTTTCTGCCCCGTGTACTGTCCCGAGGTCATCATACAGACGCTGATGCAGTTTTTCAAACTGGGCATCATTCTCCAGTTTAAATATGGCCTTTTTATCTGTTTTCCCACTCAAAACCCGTATCCTCCTTCCTGCTGATTACACATTTCCGTTTTCTGAAAAGGCCGGACTGACTAAGCCCGGCCTGCTCCATATCCGTATGGGTCATGCGGCAATCCTCAATGCTCCTTCCTTACGCTCATACAGGTATACATGATCTGAAAGTCGTTCCACAATAGAAAACCACATTCCTGTTTATATCTGTTACTATATCTGCAAGTTCCTGATAAGATATTCTTCCATCTACAGGAAGGATGATGCTCTCATGCAGAGAACTTGGAAGCACCATATAATCGCTTCCAAGTTTATCACCGATTTCCGTTAAGATATTTCCATCCAGAAGCTCCACAGCCCCGAATACCTTTTTTGGGTTAGTCAGGACATAGGATCTGATTTTCGGTATTCCAACTGCAAGGTCAGGCATTGCATCTGGTATCATGCTCCGGATGATTTCTTCCATATCCTCAAATACCGGTTCCCCATCAAGGCGCATATTGGAAACTGCCATCTGATAAAGAGCGTTTTCATCTTTTCTCCATACTTCCATGTTCTGATCCGACACTGTAAATGCAGCGGTACCGCTTTCCGAAAGGCCATCCAGCGTCACATAGTAAATTACCGCAAGGTCGAGAAATTCCCTGTAGGGTACTTTTTTCAGGAGTTCCCTGTTCATTTCACGGTTTACCAACTTCGCTCGGATACGACCCTTAGCCGCTTCCCAATCCCATAACACTCCCATATCCACTCCATCAAGGTCATTACAGTGTTCCATGAGTTTACCGTAAACATCCTCTGCTATCCAACCGAGTGTTATCCGCCCATCACAATAGCCCTCATAATAATTATCCAGATAGATACAGACGCCCCCTTTTCCCTCATGTTTAGATGCTGTAATCCCCGTAAGCGTGATGCCACTATTTTTCGCCCCCGGAACAATCCTCACTTCCAGACTTCCACCTGTCTTTTCTTCCACTCCCTTTAATACTTCCTTTGCAAACTCTTCCAGTCTCATAATCTTATCTTCCTCTCCTATGCTGCTTTTGTCTTTGCAAGGGCTTCCATCACCCTCTTATAGGTTTTCTCATTCATGGATTCCGGTGCTGTAATCTTATATCTCTCCTGTACTGCTTCCATTGCAACTCCCATTCTCTTAAGCTCCTCCTGCAGTAAGTCCATCTGCTCTTTGGAAATACCCTCTTTCTTAGGTTCCGATTTCTGCTGAATCCCTTCCTTCTTACCCCTTAATTGATCTTCTTGCTTCCGGCTCCCCGTATCTGCTTTCGCTTTTAACTCGTAGACTGTCTGGCCTTTATCATTGTTGATCACAAGAGCTGATATTTCACGGTCATTGTTGTATGCAATGGATATTACAGAAAAACGGTCATTACAGTAATAACGCTTCTCCTTATTTGAACCCTCTTTCATCTGGATTGAGGCTTTACCTGCTGGAATCCAGATAAAGGGAGCCGAGTACAGCTCCCTCCCAATCCCCCAGTTGAAGCACGCCCTCTTGAAGCTGTCTGATGCCTGGGATTTCTCTTTCTCCGTGTAACCCATGGTGCCGACATCCTGTTTGGCGATCCACTGCATGGTTTCCTTATCAAATACCTCCACGGTGCAGTAAAGATTTCCGTCAATGCACTGATGGCTTCTTTTCCATCCAAAAGCTCCGAATGTTTCATCAAGGATACGCTGGTCTACCCTTGCATCCTTATATAATAAGAGGCTTAACCCTTTTTCATTGATCACTGACACTCTGCACTCAATCTCATCCGCTTTAAGCAACCTGATAAAGTTTTTCTCCATCTTCCCTCTCCCTTCTGCAGGATATATCCCCCTGTGCCATTACACCCAATTCACTCCCCACATAGGCTTTTAGTTCATCATAAGAATCATCCCTATATCCAAGCCATTCCTCATATAATGATTCCAGTATGCCATATCTCCAATGGAGAAGCCCACGTAATGTTTCTGAATCAAGGTTCTCCACTTCCTCCATGAGTATCTCGTATACATTTACAAATACTTCTATTTTATAGGAAGCTTCGTAAATCTCCTTCTTCGTTTTCTGGAGCATGGAATCCCTGAAAAGGTGTAACTCTATATGGAGCCTTTCTGAAAATAATTCCTTTAATTCTTTTTCTTCCATGAACATTCCCCCTATGCCACTTTCACCTCAAACCTTCTGGAGTGAGATACCTTTCCATAATCAGCATAAAGCTCCGGCTTCTCTTCCTTAATCCGCTTCGCATCTAATTTGGTGGAATCAATGTTCTTCCATGTGACACGGAACGCCTCACTGCTTGCAAGCTCATTCTCCTGCATGAAAAGCTTCACTTCCTGCTCGATCTGCTTCTGTTCCGCCTGTAATTCTGAAATGAAGCCAAGTATCTCCTCACGTCTCCTTAATTTTTCATCAAAACCAACAAGTTTGATGGCACTCGCTTTCTTTGCCGTATGGAAATACTGCTGGATCACCTCGTCACAGACTTTGCTCCCGTCTGGCGGCGGTATGATTCCTTTCACCACATGGTTATTCCAGAAATTATCTTCTATCGAGATAAGACGCTCTATCAACGCATCATCCCACTCCAATTTCCTGTAGGTAAATTCCCTCCCAAGGATCACTGCCGCAATGTACCACACCCTTTTTCCTGTAACAGCCATATAGTGATAGCACTGCATCACATAATGGAGGGGAATATCACCATCCGCCCATTTATCCGCATTGTAGGCACTGGCAGTCTTACATTCCAATCCTGCATCTTCGCCGACTACAAGGCGGTCAACATCTGCAATCATAAAAGGATGTTCTGTACTGCGGTACATAAAGTTGGACTTCCTTACCTTAAGTCCCGTAGCCTCTGTAAATCTCTGCGCTACATAATCTTCCAAATCGTGGTCTATCCTTATCGCTTCATTATCTTGTTCCTCGATCTCTTCACTGGTCTTATCCTTAAAGACCTTCATTGCATTGCTGAATGGGTTCACACCGCAGATTGCACCAGCATCCGATCCCCCGATTCCTGACTTTCTTAAATGGAGCCATCCAGTATTGTCTACTCCTGACAATGATATTTTTTCAAACATAGAAATCCTCCTTCTCTACAGTGATAACTAATAATAGGAATGACAGAGATCATTTTAATCTCCGCATCCCCATTATCTCTGTTATCATTCATTTTTTACTCTGGTTACAGATAACTCTATTAATACATCCCACAAATATTTTCAATCTGCGGGTTACCACTCATGGCAGTACATACATCCTCACAGCTTCCATTCCGTGATATGTTCTGTTCCTTTTAACCTGCATGAGCCCCAAAAGTTTTATCGGAAGCTTAAGGATATACGCAACAATTTATGCAGCTTTCACAAGCTGGTAAGCCTTATCAATCAACGGATTTCCATCAATGGTTCTCGCAAACACGTTCTCCTTATAATTCACAGTCATTCGCAGTGGCCTGCTGTGTGTCGCAAAGTCTGATACCGCATTGATGAACCGGTACGCATTGTTCCCCACTTTCTGCAGGTCAGGAGCCTCATAGTATCGCTGCTCCATATCCCTTCGGAGTTTCAGAATGTTCTTACTCTGGATAGGTGTCGGTTCTTTTTCCATGGGAAGGAGCAATTCTATGTATTCCTTCACCTGTGCATCCGTCATTTTCTGTCTGCGTAACTGCTCAAACTCTATGCCAAGGTTATCCATGTAATTCTCCGCCATAAAGAGCGTATCCTTCGCTTCCTGTATCTTGTCATGGATATTGCCCGTGTGGATCATAGAAAAACTCCGCTTTGCCGTTTCCAGTGCAAGGTTCAGAGTATTGTTGCACACCACTCTCACAGGAGTTACAGCCACCTTTACAGAGCCGGAACCGTCATGGGTGTTAGAAAATACCAGATAGGAGCTGATCCGTTCTCCCGCAATGACATACTCTTTTGGAAGTCTTGCAAGGAGCCATACCTTTTTACCCTCCTGCAAAGATCCAGCAGTTTCATATTTTACTCCTTTTCCAAGCAGTTCATCAGTAAAGCTGAAAGCATCTGTATTCTGTACCACCTTATACCTGTCAGATACCACGCCCAGCACTCTCCTGTCAGAGCTTCTCACATTTGCTTTATACCCCTTCACCATTTCATTACAGCCCGTGTACACAGGCTCCTGAACTACCTCCCAGTCAAGCCCCGCTAATTTTAATGCTTCTGCTGATGCAGGTGCTTCCATAACGATAGTGCCTAATCCATGCCACGGTTTCTCCCTTACAGAGAACATTGTTTCTATCATATGTGCCATTTTTATATCCATTCC
>BLLW01000079.1 GCA_011959285.1 Lachnospiraceae bacterium
CCCTGCTTCCGGCTTCGCTTCTGTACATGTTGATCTCAAGCGGCGTCTGCGCATGTATCTTGGATGCCCGGATTCTTATTGTTCCTGCTGCCGTCATCTTTATGTTCCCTGCACCGCTTAAAGAAATCCTTTCCTGATCAAAAAGCCCTGCTTCCCCTCCCTTCCCCTGAAAAGTCATCTTTGACGGATGCAGGCAGATTCTCTTGCCTGCTGCGGTGGTAAAGGTTCTCTCCTGCACGCTTGGCATGGCTGCTCCGTTTGCTCTTATATTTTCTGTCGCAATTCCTTCTGACGCAGTCTCCGAACCAAAGCACACCCTGACGGAAGTGTTCTGTTCCGGCATGCTGTACATAATATTTCCAGATGCCGGCTGCCAGTCCCATTCATGCTCGGCTCCCCCTCTTGCACCGTCAATATCGAACCGCACCCTTACCTTCTCTTCCCGTGTCTGGACGACCGTTCCCGTCAGCTCTGTTCCCCTGAGATTTGTATGCGGAATCCTGGGAATATACCAGTTCCCCATGTTTCCAATCCAATAAGTGTATTTGACCTCCTCCCTGTCCAGGGAAACACATTTTTTAAAGATAGGATAGCTTTCCCTACCCATATCGATATAGTCGCCTATCATAAACGCTTCATCGCTGACTATAATGTAATATAAAAATCCCCCTTTTGCAATACCAGCCTGGTCTGCATTTGCCTTATAAAATTGATCATTCACTCCCACATGGTAATCTGTGATCTGGCAGCGGACCATTCTTCCTTCCCGCATCCCAAAATCAAAATCAGGATTTCCTGTAAAGCAATCTGCATACAGCGGTATATGAAGTCTGCTTCCTACACGGAGCAGGAACTCCCAATCCGTTTCCCCATATTGTATCAGAGGCTCATTCAATGTACTTTCTGCCTCCTTGACAAATCTGACCGCATTCCCCCCATACGGCTCCATCACCCGTTCTACCGCTTGCTTGTAAGTCATCGCTTTATCCTGAAAAGACCTATAATTCTTTTTCTTATCCAGCATTTCACTAGCTGTCACGATATTCATCTTGATACAGCAAAAACCATTTTCTATAAAAAGCTCTGCTTCATTCACGATTCCCCTAAATAAGATAAGATTATCCTCGCCGCTTGCAATAACACTGACCGGTATATCCTTTTGACAATTTAAAATCATTCCGGCTTCCGCACCGTCTTCAAGTACCCCTTTTACCATACACAATCCATGCTTATTTGCCTCCGACACGATCCGCAGCGCGGTGACATACTTTAGCTTTAATGCGGAAAGAATCTTTATGTTTCCGCTGGTCATTACACTCATATTCTTTTCCCTCCTACACTTCTGTCAGATAATCCTTTGTATCCATTTGATGATTCCCTTTCCCTGGCTGCATTGGAACCCACTATAAAAAACCTCCTCAACGCTGCAATAAAGAATTGCTCCGTCAAACGGGTCATAAAGCATTACCCATTCTCCCTCCATGCACATGATGACAAGAGAATGGCATTCCTTTTTTCCTTCGCTGACAAAATTCCCGATTATATACGCATTGTGCTGCATGGATTCCATTACCTTGCTTTGATACTTATCCATGAACGAACAATCATCATAAAAACTTCCAATGCATTCTACTTCCAGCCGGCTGCTATGTATATCTCCTGTCAGGTAATACTTGATTCCCCGTGCTTTTGCCTCATCGTCTCCTGCCACATCACCGCTATATCCCTGATATTTGCTTGTATTGGCATTCATCACGATAGCCCTCTGCCATGCATCTATTCTCACTTTATCTCCGCTTTGGATTTCCCAGTTGATGCCCTCCATATCATTTGTCTCCACCCCGCTTTCATATTGAGCATATGTGACCTGCCCACACATAGGCGCGATTTCATTTACCAGTTCAAATCCATATTCCTTATGCAGCCGTTTATATTGTTCGCCTGCCATCTTACAGGCAGCCGCCCAGCACCAGTGTTTTCTGTTTTGAATATAGCCAATTAATTGCCGGTTCACGCATCCCCCTTTTCTACCGGATTCCTTCCATCCCCCCGGTAATACCCCACTACCTTATGAAAATCTTCCGAGTTGTAAAAATCCTCTTCAAATACAAGCGTCCTCTGCCCGGAATCTATGGGCTCTATCAATCCTCCATACTTGCAAATAAGAAAAGATCCCGTAGTGACCGTATTATTTCCTAAGATCTTGGCTCCGCTTTGTTCCGTTAACCGTCTTGCCCCCGGATTTTTATCCCCATTATCAACGATTCTGGTATCAGAATAAGTATCATTCCAGCAGCCAACAATCACTGGCTGACATTTATGTCCCGTTACCGTTCCCGGTACGCCATCCTTTGCATTGCGAGCAGTCTTCCCATACGTCTTTACCTCTGTCTGCGGCGGCTGACCGTCCTGCGGCATACAGACGCCAAAGAAGGTTACATTACATTTTTCAAGTCCGCACAAAGGCTCCGCCACACACTCCAGTTCATGCAGCACCGGATGTTCCCCCACATACACGCCATGACACTTGGGAAGGTTGATTTTTCTTTTATGGCTCCCATTACTGCATACCAGCGTCGCTCCCCGCACAAGATATTCATACTGCCCTGTTTCACTATGATTCCTTGCATATTCCCTTATTTTAGCCTCTGCTTCCGCTTCATCTGTACAATCCTTGCCTTTCGCCGCATCTACCTGTCCCTGCATCTGGTCTATCAATTCCTGCGACTGTTTTTCCAATGCAATCAAACTATCCGCTCTTTCAATTTCACTCATCTTTCTTCCTGCTCCTTTACTTCCAATTCATTTAAGCCAATTCCTATTACATTCCTTTTCAAAATGCTTTCTACCAGATCCAGCCTGCCAACCATATAATAATGTCCCACACCTGCTAGTCGGAATATTGCTTTGCCTTCCGTTCTCTCGTAGTCGATCACTCCCCTCTTAAGCAGGCTTTTATTTAAATTGAACACACTGCTCTCATCCAGGCAGTCCACCTCCGGAAGGATAGGAATATAGTAGATGCCTGCCTTTTCATTTTTGCCGTCCAGCAGCACCACCTCTTTGTAAATAATATGTGAATCATACATGTCAAAAACAGCTTTCACTTCCGCTGAAACCATAGGAAAGGGTCTATCCACAATGCTTGTGAAAACAGTGTTCTCGCTCTCATCGATTGCAAGGATCTGCCTTTTAGGAATTTTATAGGCATCATGAAAATTAAACTTTCTATCGTCTATTTTTCCAAACCAGCTCTTAAGTTTTGGATAATTCGTAAATATCTCGTCCGTGCCCAAGATAAAAAACTTCATAGTTTAGCCCTCCCTCCCGATTTCCACCATCTTTTCCATATATGTTCCATACAAAATCTTTATATCTTCCGATCTTAACCGCTCCCAGACAGGCAATTCTGTCAGCCTTTTTACTGCTTTATCCAAGAAAAACATGGAAATATACGCATGGCACAAAACATACCTTCTTCTGATCTCATTTACTTCATATTTCCTTAAGCGGATGATTTCCTTCGAAGCCTCTTCTTCATATCGATTCATATCTCTTTCCACCTCTTTATAAAGGAACTCCGGGACCCAGTAAAAGCACATTGGATTTTCATCTGCATAAAGTTTTTCATCAAATAATGCCACCTGCATTTCATAGCTTCGTGTAATTACGCCGCTATTTAACAGCGATATGATAATGTATTTTAAGTTTTTATTTTGACATCCATATCTTTCTTCCCACCGCGTCAGCAGTTTATGCATTTCTTCAATAAACTCATTTTCATAACTTAATCCATTATCTTCGTAATCCCTCTCAATACTGCTTACCCTGTTTTTCCATATTTTTAAAAGTATTTTTTCTGATATCTGCCACAACTTCTGTTCGCGGGATTGATAATCCTCCTGCATCTTAATCCTCCTTCTTTACCGGTTAATTCAGGTTCAGCCGCGCGCCATAAAAGCGCATTTCGCCATCCATATTCATTTGTATATTCCCTTGCTTTAACAGAATATTATCTTTTGCATACAGCTCAAGCTTAGAGTTTGCACTCGTGATTTCCACAGAATCAGCCGCTTCAATTGCAATATTTTTATCACTGATAATTCTGATTCCTTCCTCGTCAAGAATTTCAATACTCATTCCCGCATTGTTTGTCATAATAAGAGACTTAGGCGTCAATAAAATTTCCTTTCCCTGTTTGTTCATAATAGATTTGTAATCCGGATTTTTCCTTTCACTTCCATTGGACGATTCCACATGAACGGAACTGACTACATATGCCCCACTCTCGTCTTCCGTGGGAATACAAAGCCTGATTTTGTCCCCCGCTTCCGGCATACAATACCACCCCGTTCCATCCGGCGTAGAGTACGGCGTCGCATAATCGAACCAGCGTCTGCCGGCTTTCGCCTTATTTTCGTCCTGTTCAAGTTCTACCTGTACTTTATCTTTTTCTACCGCCGTGACAACACCTGTAAGCGATGCCCCTGTACATTTTTCATTATACTTTTTATCCCTCGCCATCCCGCCTTTATTTACCAGACGGTACGTGTGATATAATTCATTTCCCTCCAATTTCGTCCAAGCTTCTGCAATCCACAAATCTATACCATTAAGATTCACCCACTCGCCAACATTATGGATTTCTCTCAGCTTTACCAGATAATTGCAAGGACTTTCATTGTTTTTTATTACCGAGTATTCATTTGATGTTATCTTACTTATAAATCCTGCCTTCGGCTCTCCCAAATGCAGTTCTATCCCTCTGTAATAGCAATCCGCATAAATATCTGTTTCAAAGTGGCTCGCAAGCCTTCTTGCAAATTCCCAATCTGTTTCATGATATTGCAAAAGGCATCCCGAAATCTGTGCTCCCTCCCCTGCCGACATCATACATCTGCTCGAACCTCTATTCCATTTGGCAATCACCCATTCTATTTTTCAATTTTTCATTCCATTACACACTTCATTTATTTCATAACATTTCCCACAAATTTTTCCATCAGCACTAATTTTTTTCCCTCCTCATGCCGATAACAATTGTAACCAATATGACCAAGGAGGGTGAAATTATGAGCGTAAATGGAGTTACAGGTGCAAGCAACGCGTATAGTACATACGCAACAAACACAAAAGGCACCGAAACCAAAACAGACAGCAAAGCAGAAACTTCCAAAGAGACCACATCTGCTGAATCCACCGGTGTAGTGTACGAGCCTTCAAAAGAAACTACTTCCACCAAGAAGTATAAGCCCGATACCAATATGATTGCTAAAATGAAAGCAGATGCTGAGGCAAGGACCTCACAGTTAAAGAGTCTGGTAGAGAAGATGCTCACCAAACAGGGTGAAACCTACGGAAAGGCAAACGATATCTGGAGCCTTTTATCCAGTGGCAAGTTCACGGTAGATGCTGCGACCAAAGCACAGGCACAGGCTGATATCGCTGAAGACGGATACTGGGGCGTATCTCAGACTTCCCAGCGTATCCTTGATTTTGCTACAGCTTTAACAGGCGGCGACCCTGACAAGATTGAAGAAATGCGTGCTGCATTTCAAAAAGGCTTCAAACAGGCTACCAAGACTTGGGGCGGAAGTCTTCCCGATATCTCACAGAAGACTTATGATGCTGTTATGAAGGGATTTGACAAGATGGCTGAGGATGCTGGTCTTAAGACAGCTGAGACGTCAAAGACGGAAGAATAATCACAATCCAAAATCGATTTACGCAAAGACTCAAAGCAGACCTGCTTTGAGTCTTTTTCAGAAAATTAATACGCTTGAGTAAAATAGCGGATGCCGCTTGAAACGGTCATCCGCTATTTTTACGCATTCTTTACAATTAAAATCTTATCGCCCGCCCTCACCTCATCAGACGTAAGATCGTTGGTCTGCTTGATTACTGACACCGGCACATAATAGCGTTTCCCGATATCCCACAAGCTTTCTCCTTCTTTGACCATGTATACGGCAATTCCCGGCAGAGATGCCATTTTTTCCATATCCGGTTCTGACACCACAATCTGCTCTACAATCTTTTCCTGCCATGTGCTGTAGACATTGGATCTGAAATAAAGAACACATTTCACATCCACTTCTCCGTTATCGATAATCGCCACCACAATCTGATCTACAAAAGCCTGCACAGGATAGATACAGTTCTCAGTGATTCCATCCGCCTCCAGCATATATTGGAACGGTATGGTTCCCTTAATCACGCCATACTTATCTTCTTCGCTGCTGCACTCATAGAAAATCTGCATATTTACAACACCGGTAAGGTCAATCCCTCCCTCCGCCACACTTTGCCCCGTTATCTGAAGCTTGGAAGTGGTGTGCAGGATTTTATGCAGGATTATCTTCTCATCCTCACACTTAAAATGTCCTGACAGCTTTGTCTTGCCGCTGCTTCTCGACAAAAGTCTTCTAAAATCTGCATTCTTTTCCAAAACCGATACTTCATTTACTACACCATATACATCCGACAAAAGATCGATTTTTTCCTCCTCATAAACACAGATATCCAAGTCCAGGCATTGTTCAAAGGTAATCACTCTCTCCTCTCCGTCAAAATCCGGTCTCACTTCCACTTCTCTGTTTTCAGCTGTAAAACGAATTTCCGGTATCATCCCCTCCCGTGCACCCGGGCAGTCTAAGCTTCCTGCAAAAGGCAGTGTAGTTTCATAGTGGCAAAGATCCTCATCTTCCCCTTCTCCCCTGTAGAGGAAAAAGGCGCGCAGTTCGCCCTGCACACTTATTTTGTCCTCCAGCACCTTGAACTCCACTGCATCAGGCGTTATTTCTGACCAGACCATTGTAGAAATGTTAGGGAAGCTTCCCGGAATTTCCACTTCTTCTTTCACTCTGAAGATGTCTTTTTTCTTAATGGTCATAGCCGCTATATCCAGCGTTTTTTTCCGAAATTCCACCGGTTCCTCACTGTAAAGGTCTACCGCCGTCTCCTCATCACAGATTTCCCCACAGGCAAGCATCAAAGTCACCACCGACTGTATGCTGAGTTTTCTGGAATTGATCAGCCCGATGCTCAAGTCCTCCAGTTCCCAGTCCACACTCACATTGTCCCCGCCTCTGATACCCTCCATAAAAACCATCTCGTCAAAGGGAATCTCCCCTTCCATGTCCGCCACATCGCTTCTGCCCGAAGATGCTGCTCCGTTTTCTGCCAGATACAGAACATGAAAGCGCATGCGTCCTTTCACATTTGCGTGATCGTCGCTCACTTTCACCTCTTCGATCATCACATTTCCTCTATCCATGATCAGCTTCGCTGCGTCTGGGCGGGAATCAGATATGATCACGTCATCCTCCAGCGTCATCTGCGTCTGGGCTTTTGATTTGATGTTGTCAGTATGTATATTCCGTTTAATCAGCTCCACAAAAATACCTCCCTATGGTCTACTTATTTTAAATGTATGACCAAGGGAGGTAAAGTATGCCAAAAGAGCCGCTACTCCTTCACACCACCAATCAGTTCGCTGATATCCTCTATCCCATATTTTTTCATGTACACTTCGATTCCTTCCGCCACTTCCACCGTCGCATAAGGATTGACAAAGTTCATAGCGCCTACTGCCACAGCGCTTGCCCCTGCTAACAAGAACTCGATGGCATCCTCCGCCGATGCAATTCCTCCCATACCGATTACCGGAATCTTCACCGCATGGGAAGCCTGATACACCATCCGCACCGCCACCGGCTTAATGGCAGGACCTGAAAGTCCCCCTGTTTTATTTGCCAGCACGAACGCCCGCTTATGAATATCAATCTTCATACCGGTTATAGTATTGATCAGGGAAATCGCATCTGCACCTGCTGCTTCCGCTGCCTTTGCCATCTCCCCGATATCCGTCACATTAGGGCTTAGTTTCATGATGACCGGCTGTCTGGCTTTTGCCTTAATCTTGGATGTGATGTCATACAGGCTCTCCGCCTTCTGACCAAAGGCAATCGCCCCTTCCTTTACATTGGGACAAGACACGTTGATCTCCAACATATGGACCTTCGTATCCCCCAGCCGTTCCACCACCTCCAGATAATCTTCCACACTCTTTCCGCAGACATTCACAATGATTTTTGTGTCATATTGCGCAAGAAATGGAAGATCTCTTTCCATAAACACATCGATACCGGGATTTTGCAGACCGATGGCATTGAGCATGCCCCCGTAAGTTTCCGCCACCCTGGGCACCGGGTTGCCTGGCCAGGGCACATTGGCAACCCCCTTTGTCACTACCGCTCCCAGCCGGTTCAAGTCCACAAAATCACTGTATTCCATACCGGAGCCAAAAGTCCCTGACGCGGTCATGACGGGGTTCTTAAATTCCACTCCCGCAATCTTTACCTTTGTATTCATCAGATATCCACCTCCCTGGCATCAAACACCGGTCCATCCGTACAGATTCTCGCATTCTTAACATGAGAATGGGCATCCTTGTGCGTGGTTTTGCACACACAACCCAGGCACGCCCCCACGCCGCACGCCATTCTTTCTTCCAAGGAGATGTATGCCTCCATCTTCCTTTCCTCCGCATAGGACTTGATGGCACGAAGCATGGGCATAGGACCGCACGCCATGATTACATCCGCCTTAATCTGCTTCTCCTCCATCACATTCAGTACATTTCCTTTGACGCCCGCGCTTCCGTCTTCCGTTGCGATACATACGGGTCCATACTTCTCTAAATCATCCTTTAAGAAAAGCTGGCTATCCCTGTAGCCAAGAACAATAACTGCCTCACTGCCTGCTGCCTTTAATTCCTTGGCAAGCTGCAGCATCGGCGGAATTCCGATACCACCTCCCATCAGCGCCACCTTTTTCCCCTGCACTGTATCCACAGGAAATCCATTTCCCAGAACACCTAAAATCTCTGCTTCCTGCCCGGGCTGCCATGCAGCGAACTGTGCAGTCCCCGCTCCTGCTATCCGGTACACAATGCGAAGGGCGCTTTTTTCCTCATCCACTTCGCAGATACTGATAGGACGGGGCAGCAGATGAGATTTATCCTCAGGATAAATCCCGATAAACTGTCCCGCCCGGGCTTCCTTCGCTAGGTCCGTGGACAGCCACATGTCATAAATCCCCGGTGCGATCATTCTCTGACTGCGCACACGGGCTTGCACTTTTCTTTTTCCGCTCATAACCAGTTCTCCTTTGCTCTTAACCTATCCATTTCTCCGATACACGATTTTTCCGCCGCAGATGGTATAATGCACGACCCCCTGAAGTTCTTCTCCGATAAACGGCGAATTGGCGGATTTGGAGGCAAATTCCAAAACCCTCCACCGCTCCTTAGGCGCAAACAGCACCAAATCTGCCGCCATCCCTTCTTCCATCCTGCCGCCGTCAAGCTTATACAACTCACAGGGAGCCGTACTCATGGCATGAATCAGCTTCCCATAAGACAGGTACCCCGTTTCCACCAATTCCCTGATGCCAAGAGAAAGCGCCGTCTCCAACCCGATAATCCCGCTAGGCGCCTGGGTAATCGGACGTTCCTTTTCCTCTCTGCTGTGAGGTGCATGGTCCGTGGCAATCAAATCAATGGTGCCATCCTTAATCCCCTCTATAATCGCCATTCTATCCTCTTCTTCACGAAGAGGGGGATTCATCTTCGCCAAAGTTCCCTTCTCTATCACAGCTTCCTGCGTAAGAGTAAAATGATGGGGTGTGGCTTCCCCGTGAACACGGGCGCCTTCTGCCTTCGCCCGGCGCACCAGCTCCACTGCCTCCTTGGTGCTGATATGCTGTATCACCACTTCCGCTCCCGTCTGTCGGGCAAGTTCCAGATCCCTTTTCACCAGACCAATCTCCGCCTCCCGGGGCGAGCCGCCAATGCCATAATGAGCCGCCACTTTCCCGGCATTCACCCCATTATTGACAATCAGTGCCGGATCCTCCTCATGAAAACTGATAGGCTTATCCCATTTCCGCGCCTCAATCATCGCCTTCCTTACCAGCTCTTCATCCACCAGCGGAATACCGTCATCCGTAAAACCTGCCGCTCCCGCCTTTGCCAGCGTTTCCATATCCACCAGCTCTTTTCCTTCCATCTGTCGGGTCACATTTACACAGCTTGCAATATGGATGCCTGTCCCCCTTCCCTTATCAAGCACATAGCAAAGCGTCTCCACGTTATCCACAGGGGGCTTCGTATTTGCCATCAACACAATTTGCGTAAATCCCCCCCTGACAGCCGCTGCCGCTCCGCTGTCAATATCCTCCTTATACGTAAACCCCGGATCCCTAAAATGCACATGGGTATCCGCCAGCCCCGGCGCCACCATCAGCCCCGTCCCATCAATCACCTGCACATCACCCGAAGACTCCTCCCCCAGAGCCTCCCCATCCTTCAAAATCCGCGAAATTCTCCCATTCTCTATCACCAAATCCGCCCTATAAACCACATCCCCGACCGGATCGATCACCATCCCATCCTTAATCCAAATCATCCCATACACCTCCACACCAATCCCCGTTCTTGCTCACAAACACACCCAAAAGCATGCTCTCGCCACATCCCCTTTATTCTACCACATCCCCACCAACTCCACCACAAAATCTTTCCTCCCTCTTCCTAATCATCCCCTCGCTTAAACCATATATCCTATAGTCCAGCGACATGAACTCCCTGAAAGGCGGGCAGCACTGCTTCAAGGGACAGCCGTGTAAGGCGGCAGGACCCTGGCTTAAGGGCAGCGCCGAAGGACAACGACGGCACAGAGGCGGAGAATAGACCGGCACAGGGGACAGCATATCCTATCGTTTCAAGTCTCTGCGAAAAATCGGCAATTTCACTTACAGAATGTTAAAGTTCCAGGGTGAAATCGCCACGGATGGCGATTTCAGGAGTCGAGCGGCACGGATGCCGCTGACTCCGACCCGTCCGCCTTGAAACACCTAAATACATTCTGTTAGTGAAATCCGATTTTGAGAAAAGACTTGAAACGATATGATATGCTGCCCCCTGCGCCGGTCTATTCTCCGCCTCCGTGCCGCCGTTGTCCTTCGGCGCTGTCCTTAAGCCCAAGGGTCCTGCCGCCTTACACGACTGTCCCTTGAAGCAGTGCTGCCCGCCCCTCCGGGCAATACCAAAGCCCTAATTGAATACCACCGGTTTATCTACAAATTCCGTTTTTATTACAATATAGGGATAAGAAGGCGCATTCTTCTTCGCCCCTTCATCCCCCGGCTCCGGTCCCAGCAGCGTCGTATCCGCATAAATCGCATTTTCCGTCAGATACAGATCATTTACCGTAATACTGTACCCGCCGCTCACCTGCTCGCCGTACCCAATGCAGATATACAAAAAACCATTGTCCTGATAAGTGACCTTAAACGCATTTCCCTTTTTCTCATCAATGACCGTCTTAAGTTCCTCCGGTATATTCTCCTCCGCAAGCACCGTAAACTCCAGGTCTTTTATTTTCTCCATTGGGTCTTTCTCTTTCGCGCATCCAGCCAGCAGGCAAAGCGCCATAGCGCCAAGCGCACATATCCCATATTTTACAAACCGACAATCAACCTTTTTCATACATCACCCATAAATACCGTCATTTCTTTTAACTAATTTTATGAGTCCATCCGAAAAAGAATACATAATTTCTACTGAACGCTGCTTTGTCCTCCCAGCGTGACCTCCACCGTGTTCTCGCGATAGCCGTCGGGATAAGCCTGCATCAGTTTCAGCGTCACCGTTGTTCCCGCTGCATAGTATTGCAATTCAGTCTTAAGTTCCGCCATGGAAGTGACCTCCTCGCCGTTCATCGCGACGATAATATCTCCTCTCATAAGCCCTGCCTTGTCTGCACCCGACCCTTCCGTGACAGATGAGACATAGACCCCCTTAGGCGCTCCGTAAAGCTGAGAATATTCCGACTTCACATCCACCCCTGTGATTCCAAGGTAACCTCTGTCTTCTTCGGCAACTTTCAGCCTTGTTTCTTTTTCCATTAGTTCTTCTATAATCGGCTTTGCATCAGAAATCGGTATAGCATAACACATCCCCTCTACCCGGGTATCTCCAATTTTGCTCGAGTTGATACCGATTACCTCTCCTTTAATATTCAGCAGCGCGCCTCCCGAATTGCCCGGATTGATTGCCGCATCTGTCTGAATAAAAGTATTGATCTCTGTATCCATGTTTTCGGACATATTTTGAGTTGCAGAAGTTCCTATGGTTCTGTCAAGAGCACTGACCACACCGGTGGTGACAGACTGTCCATACCCCAGCGCATTCCCGATTGCAATAACCGGCTCTCCTACAGTGAGGTCATCGGAGCTTCCCAACTTTGCAATAACTATCTGATCCATTACTTCATTACTGATATCCCCAAGCTGCACTGCAATAATCGCAAGATCCTTATCTTCATCCACACCTTTTACCTGTGCCTGTGCCTGGTCGCCATTCACAAATTGGACCGTCAGCTCTTCCGCCGAATTGACCACATGGAAATTTGTGACAAGAAGAAGTTCCGTATCATTCTTTCCCACAATGATTCCCGATCCGGATCCTATCCCTTCCTGGCTGAACTCTTGTCCCCAGAAGGTCATTCTCTCTATATACTTTCCATTGACTGAAACTACCGACGGCATTACGTCCTTTACCACCTGCGTCACATCCGTTACTGTGGTCTGAACAGACTGGCTGCTGTTTACCTTTGTCTCCTCCGGAGTTTCTTTTACACCGCTTTCCTCTTCAACTGCCTGTGTCTCTTTTTCCGTTACAGAATCCTCCTGCACCTGCGCTCTCCCTGCTCTTACTCCTATGATATCCGCCGCAAGATCAATCGCCTGAAATCCTAATCCGGCAAAAAGACCAAACAATAATCCACAGCAGATTCCAACCAAAAGTTTTTTGCCCGTACCAGAATTGCCATGATTCCTCTTTTCCGGTTTTTTCCCGTGTCCGTATTGGTCTGCGCCTCTTTCCGTGTAAAAACCACTATTTGCACCACTGAAGCTGCCGTTCGACCCATACTGATAAGTATTTCCGTTTCCCTGATTTTGATTTGTACGGTTCATCACGTTCTGGCTCTGCCCTGTGTGGTCATAGTTATTTGGATAATTATTTTCATACATAACAATTACCTCTTTTCCTTTCCTGCATTTATCTCTTTGTTACTTTACTATGCACTTAGTATATTCAGTAATTGTGTTTATTTTGTGACAGAAGTTTGATGATTCTGTTATAAAAAACACAATTTCATTTCCAATATCCTTGGTTCATAGAAAGTCCTTTTACCATTTTGACAGGCAGTTTCTTATATCTTTTCCCCAAAAAATATCCTATATATTTACAGCCGCTTTGCCATACCAGCTTTAGTATGAGCCATGGCTTTTTGATTTTCCAAAGGTACCTGCAGGTTTTCTTTACAAGGCGGATTCCCTCTGACTCCGTGGCGATTCCTGCAAAAACCTCCGGATGATCGGCATGGGACACGCCCAGATCAAAATTTCTCTTAAGCTGCGCTGCGCCGCTGTAATTATGGGAATGGACCACCTTGGCATCTGCTGCATAGGCAATCTGATATCCCGCATTCAAAACCCCTCTGGCATAAATCATATCTTCATTGAAAATCGTACCCTCTATAAAACCTCCTAACTGCTCAAAGACCTCTCTTCTGTAAGCAGCGCAGGCGTTTGATGCAAAAAAAGCCTTAATCCCCATATCCTTTAAGTTTTCAGCCGACTTTCGGCAGGATACTTCCGGGTAATTAAAAGAACGCGTATAGCGCTCGATTACACCACTTTCCTCTGCCGGCATCTGTCTCGCATAAGTCATCCCCACCTGCCCGTCTTCAAAGGGCGCAAGCAGCCGCTCAACCATATTTTCATCTGCAGGAACTGCATCATCCGTCATCATAATAAAGTACGGCGCCTTTGACAGGGATGCCCCTAAGTTCCTGGTTTTGCCGTGATCATATTCTTCCTTGGCTATATGCGTTACGCGCAGTTTCTTATATCTTTTCTCCAAGTCCATGCCGGCAGTGAATTGATCATAATACGATTTTTCTGTATTGATCACGATAATCTGCCCAATCGGCTGACTCTGCACCTGCAGCATATCCAACAGCCTGAGAAACTTTTCCTTCGGTCGGTATACCGGAATGATTACGTCTGCCTCCATCATATGCCTAACCCTCCTGGCAAAATTTCTATAACACAGAAAGGACCAGCTTTCGTTGGTCCTTTCTATCCAATACGCCAGCACATAACATGCATCAACGCTTGGTATTTCCTATTTCACATACGGACTCGTATCAGCCGCAACCTTTTCGCTGCATTCCAATACGGTTGAAGAAGGAGAATATTCTTCATCCTTAAACAGGAACTCATGCAGCCATTGTACATTATCTGCAAGGGATACCGGTACGACACAGCTTCCCTTTGACCCAATGGTACCCGTGGCACGCATACTCTCCTCGGGGAATCCTCCCTGATCTACAATCTCATATCTGCCGATTTCACCTAAAAGTTCAAGTATTTCAGAAAGATCCAAAGATGTGTAAATCTCATCCTTATCAAATATAGCATTTGCAACATCATTCAGCGTTGCCGGCGAAGCTGTCTTTGCCTTATCAGCAACTGCCATCAGCACCTCTCTCTGACGCTCCGCACGCTTAAAGTCATCTCCCGCTGTGTAACGGATACGGCAGTATGCAGTTGCCTGAAGCCCGTCTAAAAGCTGATAACCTGTGCTTGTTACAGGCACATAATCTCTCTTTAAGTTCTCTGCCATACAAATTTGGTAGTTATTAATATGCTTAAGCTCCTCAGAATCCACATCAATCATGATGCCGCCCAGTGCATCGATGGTATCGCTAAGACCAGCAAATCCAACTGTAACGAAATCTGTAATATTCATATCCAGATTCATATTCAACATATTGATCGCCTGCTTGGGACCGCCTTTTGCATATGCCCCGTTACATTTATTGTAAGAGTCATTGCTCAGATTCAGGTAAGTATCTCTGTATACGCTCACAAGCCTGCATTCCCCTGTATCCAGATTGATGGATGCAATCATAATCGTGTCGCTTCGCGTATTCTTTGTGAGAGCTCCTGTCGTGGAATCTACGCCAAACAGTGCAATGTTCCGGTATCCCCTCATAGTAGTCTCAACCTGCTCCTCAACCTCTGGGTTAATCACGATCTCTTCCTTGGGCAAGTCAACCTTCCCCACCTTTTCTACCTTAAGAACACCATACAATACTACAACCATGATAAGTAAAATGAATATTTCCAGAATAAACAATAGTATCTTGGTGCGTTTTTTCTTTGATTTCTTTTTAGCTGACACAGGCTCCTTCCTGCTTTCGCCGCTGCTTCTTTTCTTCGCGCTGACAGGCTCATCATGCCTGACTGGTCTTTTCTTAACCGGTTTCTTTGATGTTGTTGTCATATGATTGACCTCTCCCTTATCTACTACATTTCATAATCTATCTGGGCTTTATCATCTGTGATTTCTCACAAGATACTATTTTGACACAAAATTTCCCATTAGGCAAGCCCTTAGCAGCTTTTTTAATCTATCCTTAAGATTTGTAAATTGTCACTATTATATTCACAAAGTTTTCAATAAGCATTTTTATTAATGAAACCTTTAAAAATCGTGAGGAACATAATCTTAAAATCCATGCTTAAAGTCCAGTTTTCAATATAAAAAAGATCGTATTCTATTCTCTTGCGTATAGATGTGTCCCCCCTGTATCCATTAATCTGCGCCCAGCCTGTAAGTCCTGGTCTGACCTGATGCTTAATCATATAACGGGGAATTTCTTCCTTGAAGACCTCCACGAACTGCGGACGCTCTGGTCTCGGACCCACCAAAGACATTTCTCCTATAAATATATTGAACAGCTGAGGAAGTTCATCCAAACTGGTGCGGCGCAAAAATTTTCCTACCTTTGTGACTCTGGGATCATCCTTCACCGTCCATGCCTTCTGCTCTGCGGAAGGCTTCTGCATCTCCATTGTCCTGAATTTATACATCTTAAAGGTCCTATTATGGAGCCCCACTCGTTCCTGCTTAAAAAGAATTGGTCCGCGGCTGGTGAGCCTCACTGCCAGCGCAGCGATAAGCATAATAGGCGAAGACAAAATCAATCCCACCGTCGACCCTATGATGTCCACCGCCCGCTTAGTCACCCAGTTCAAGGTATTGGTAAGCGGCACGTAACGGATATTAATCACCGGCAGCCCCATCAGATCCTCCGTATAAGGATGACTTGGCACCAGTGAATTATAATCGGGTATGAATTTCGTGTGAACCCCTGATTTTTCACATAAATCTACAATATATTCCAAATGATCGTAATCTTTTAATGCCAGCGTAATCGCAATCTCATCTAATTTATTTTCGGGGAGAATATATTTAATATTTTCTATCCTTCCCACCACCTTGACGCCCTTATACACAGTCCCGCTGGGAATCCTGTCATCCAATATCCCCCGGACCACATATCCCCACTGGGGATTCGCATTGATCCTGGTAACATATTCCTCCGCCGCTCTGGAATACCCTACAAGAAGAATATACTTTAAATTATATCCCTTTTTCCTGAAATAAAGCAGCATATTCCGAATCAGCGTGCGGCATATCGTGGTAAACGCGATATTGATCACATAAAATGCCCCCATCATAAAACGGGAAAAATGCTGCTGCTTAATAAAATACAAGAACACGATAAAGAAGACAATTCCGACAGTATTTGCCTTGACAATGCCTTCTAGTTCATATTTTCGCCTGGTCGCGCGCTTTGGCGCATACATGTTGAAAAAATAGTATAGAATAATATATTCAGGCACAACAAAATAAAGGAAACTGAAATAGGTCCTCGTATCTAATGCACCTGCGCCCGGTTCCGTATCGGCAAAAACGGTGCAGAACTTTATATACCATGCAAACAAGTAGGCGACAGCTACTACTACGGCGTCTACCAACAAGTGCAGTCTATTGAAATACTTCTGATTGTCCTTTATCATATCCTGCTACCTTCTTGCAAATATTTTACAATATTATTACAAAAAGTACAACTTAAAATTCATGGGGCCGGTATAAGGTCCGATATAAAATCCGGTATAAAGTCCGGTAAGGAAGGGGGAGGAGGGAGGGCGGTCGGCTTTCGGTTCCGGTGGTGCTGTGGATGGTCCGCTTAAGGGCGCGGCATAGCGCTGGCGAAAGGGCAGGCTTGACCTAAGGGACGGCACATCCTATCGTTTCAAGTCTTTGCGAAAAATCG
>BLLW01000080.1 GCA_011959285.1 Lachnospiraceae bacterium
GAGACTTGAAACGATATGATATGCGTCCCCCTGTACCGGTCCGCACTCCGCCCGTGCCACTGCTGTCCTGCCCTTGCAGGCTGAACGGTTACAGAGGGAACCACTGCACCTTCGTACGGCTGTTAGCACTAATTCTTTCCCGCGGTATACATATTGACAAATATATTCGGCAGTTGTAGAATGAGATCATATTTGGCAATTGCCGAATATGATCTGAGGAAGGATTGGAGGATAAGGATGAAACGCTTACCGGATTCGGAATTGGAAATTATGATGATTATATGGGATTATGATAAGCCCGTGACCAGGTTTGACATTGAGGAGAGGATGGAGAAGGGGAGAAAGCTGTCTCCCACTACGGTTCTTTCTTTCCTTTCCCGGCTGCAGGAAAAGGGATTCCTTGAAGTGCGTAAAGAGGGGAAAAATAATGTGTATCTTGCGCTAGTTATGCGTGAGGACTATATGCGGGCGGAGAGCCGGAATATTTTAAATCGCCTTTATCAAAATTCCGCCAAAAACTTCCTGGCGGCGCTATACGACGGCAACAGCCTGTCTGGGGAAGATTTAAAGGAACTGGAAGAATATATCAGCGAAAAGCGGAAGGAGAGGCAGGTTTGATGGGGATATTTTTTGATGTTCTTGAAATTAATATTGTAGTTTCTGTTATTTTCCTTTTCTTGTTTTTATTTTCCGAAAAGCTGCGGAAGCGTTACGGCGCCGGATGGATGAAGCTGGTGTGGGTTCTTTTGGTCCTGCGGCTTGTTATTCCTTACAATTTTTCCCTGTCCTCTGCTCCAATCCGGCTGCTTGATTTGCCGGAACTGATGCAGGAAGAGACCGGACGGGCAGAAAGCGGTGCAGTCGTAGGCACTGAACCTGTTGCAGGAAATGGTGCGGCAGCAGGAATTGAATCTGCACCAGGAATTGAACCTGCTGCAGAAAGTGGTGCAGTCGTGAATGTTGAACCTGCGGCAGTAAACGGGCAGTTTGGCGGCATGGTGGAAGGAAAAGGCGAAGAGACTTCTGAAATGGGAAACGGGGAAGGGCATAATGGCTATCCGGGAATTGTCATACCGGAAGGGATTGGGACGGAGAAGGAAGCCGGAACGGTTGGAATGGCAGGAGCAATAGGAGTATCCAGTATGCTGTTTTCACTTTGGCTGGCAGGGGTAGCAATCTGTCTTTTTTACTGCCTGATTGGATTTCTCTGTTTTTGGGTAAACTATCGGAAAAACCTGATCCCAGTCACGGACATTGCCACGAAGCGGCAGGTGAGGAGGCTGGAGGAGAGGCTCACGGGAAAAGCAGTTATTCCTGTTTATCAGAGTCGGACGGCGAAAAGCCCTATGCTTGTGGGAATTTTTTCGCCAAGGCTGATTTTATCTGTCGCTTTGACAGGTAAAAAGGAATGGGAGGAGAAGGAATTGGAGCTTATAGTGGCTCATGAGTTGTGCCACTATATCCATAAGGATCTGTGGCTGAAACTGTTGATGATGTTCGCTTGGTGTATCAACTGGTTTAACCCTTTTGTCTGGATGATGAAAAAGCAGTTCTTTTATGAGCTGGAACTTGCCTGTGACGAATATGTGCTTTCTGGCTGTGACGGGAAGCAGCGGGAAACTTACGCCAGGATGATGCTTTCCTTTGCAGGGGAAAAAGGGAGTTCATGCGCCTTTTCCACTGGGTTTGGGGAAAGCAAAAAGCAGATGAAAGTAAGGATTGATCATATGCTGGATACAAGAAGAAGGAAAAAGGGATCGGCAGGTATTGTTGCAGCCAGTATTTTGCTGGCGGCTATGGGGCTGATGATTTCCTGTGGGTACAAGTCAAACGAAGATACTGCGGGAGAGCAGCAGGACGGGCAGGGCACCGAACACGGGACGCAGGGTGATCTGGAGCAAGGACAGGAGGAAAAAGAGGCGGAGGCTTTGCAGGAAAATAGTGTTCCTTATGATCCGAATCATGTGTACAATGAAATGATCCGGCAGTATGGTGATGAACTTTTTATCGCAAGGCAGGATGGAATTTACCGTTTGTCGAGGGATGGGAAGAGGGAAGAACTGCTCTATGCGAATCCCTATGAGCTGAGAAGAGGAATGGAAATTGATCAGGACGGTCTTTATTTTTGCGGTTCCTTTGAAGCCGGCGGGCAGGAAGAAAATAGTGCCCGCATTTACCGGATGAACCTTGCCACTTATGAGGTGGAGGATGTGCTTGCTCTGTTCAGCCAGATGTACGATGCCCTTTATGATATCACGGTTATTGACGGAAAGCTTTATGTGACAAGCGGGTATGTCGGTACAAAGTTGGGATTTGAGCTGGACGAAGATGGCAGGGCTGTTAAGACACTGGATGCGGATGCGGAGGATTTCCTTTATAAAGAAGATAATGATTATTGGGAGTTACTGCAGAAGGTATATAATAATGAGGTGGCGATTGGCTCTGAGGAATATGAGGAGCTTATGGAAAAGGCTAACGGTATGTACCGGGGAGTTATTGACCTGGCAGCAAGTCAAAAAATGTTAAATGAAAATCAGGTGGTCATGAAGTACAAAGACGAGCTGCTTTCCAGCATTTACTTGAAAAAGCCGGATGGGAATTATGAGTTTTTGTGTGATACCATTGCTGCTTATCCGGTTTTGGTGACAGAAACCGGTGTGTATTATCTGCCTGATGAGCGTTCGTCTATCTGGTATGTGGATTATGAGACCCAAACCCGGCAGAAGATCTGGGAGGAGGATGGCAGGGAACGAAAGGAAATCCAGTTAGCCAATTATGACCGGGATTACCTTTACTTTACATCCAAAAGATATCTGGGCAGGGATCAGGAAGGAATCAGCGTACATGAAGTCTATCTGATGCGGGTTCCCAGATGGGGAGAAGGGAAGGCGGAAAAGGTATACCGGTTTGAAACCGACAAGAATATGGGAAGCCTATACAGAAAATGCGCTGTGGCAAAAGGAAAAATGTTTTTTGAAGACTACGGGACCATAAGTCTTGATCCATATGCAAACGGGATGGGACCGGAAAACAGCGGAGAGCTTTCTGAAGATGGGATGGCTATGCGGCAGATAATCGAGGCTTTTGCGGAGGCTTATTTCAAAAACGATGAAGAGGCGCTCCGCGGATATCTGGCGGAAGGATTTGAAGGAAATCCGGACTTTTATCCATACCCGGAAAGGGCGGAGGAAATTGAGGAACTTTATCTTTCCGGAGTGCCCGAGGGGAATGTACCTGTGGGAGTGGTCTGCTATGTATCCTATGAATTTAGCGGGAATATGGAGATGGATGACGCATACAGCTATCTTAGCATGGAAGTGGAAAAGACCGGGCAGGGATGGAAGATTTTAAGCTATGGGCTGGAAGGATGATTGGACCGTGAACCGCAATTCCAACCGCACAGATGGTAAATTTCCGTCTGAGCGTCCATTTGCCAACACCCAAAACAAACGCATACATCCTTAAATTTGAATTGACAAATACTTCTTTCTACATTATGATATCAGTGTAATCAGCGACGACGAAGAGAAGTAGTATGGATTATCGCTTCCAGAGAGCCGGGATGGTGGAAAGCCGGCAGAATGAATCTATATGAAAAACAACTTTACCAGCTGCAAATGAAAATTGGTTAAGCGACTGCATGGCAGTAAATCAGGTGGCACCGCGGATTGTTTGATTCGTCCTGAATTGATTTTTCAGATCAATTCAGGGCTTTTTTATTTCATAGGAAAGTGTGCGAAGTGCCAATCGTTGTTTAAAGTAATTGTGATTTGTATTTTAGAAATGGAGGAGAACATGGAATTATCAACATTGTATCGTGAACGTACTTTGGATCAGATTTCCGAGCAGGATATCGGAAAGGAAATGAAGGTGGCAGGATGGGTGGAGAACATCCGCGACCACGGCGGCGTGTCGTTTATTGACTTAAGGGATATGTACGGCGTGCTTCAGATTGTAATGAGAGACACTTCTTTGTTAAAAGGAATTAATAAGGAAGATTGTATCAGCATTACAGGTGAAATTGAAAAAAGGGATGAAGAGACTTACAATCCGAAGATTCCCACAGGAACTATTGAGCTGGAAGCGCACGGCGTGGAGGTGCTTGGAAAGGTGTACAGGCAGCTGCCTTTTGAGGTTGCAACATCCAAGGAAATCAGAGAGGATCTGCGGCTTAAATATCGTTTCCTTGACCTTCGCAACCGCAAGGTGATGGACAATATGATCTTCCGTTCCAATGTGATCAGGTATCTTCGTGAAAAAATGACGGAAATGGGATTTATGGAGGTGCAGACGCCGATTCTGTGCGCATCTTCACCGGAAGGTGCAAGAGACTATATCGTGCCGTCCAGACATTACAAAGGAAAATTTTATGCGCTGCCCCAGGCGCCCCAGCAGTATAAGCAGCTGCTCATGGTGTCAGGGGTGGATAAGTATTTCCAGATTGCGCCCTGCTTTAGGGATGAGGATGCAAGGGCAGACCGTTCTCCCGGCGAGTTTTACCAGCTGGACTTTGAGATGAGCTTTGCCACTCAGGAGGATGTGTTCCGTGTCGGGGAAGAAGTGCTGACTGCGACGTTTGAAAAATTTGCGCCGGAAGGATATGAAGTAACAAAAGCGCCTTATCCGGTAATCAGTTATAAGCAGGCAATGCTGGAGTTCGGAACGGATAAGCCGGATTTGCGCAATCCTTTGCGTATCATTGATTTATCCGAGTTCTTTAACCGCTGTACCTTTAAACCGTTCCAGAATAAGACGGTGAGGGCAATCAAGATTCACGGACACCAGTCCAAGGGCTTCCATGAAAAGATGCTGAAGTTTGCCACAGAAATCGGCATGGGCGGGCTTGGCTATCTGGAAGTGCAGGAAGATTTATCTTACAAGGGACCTATTGACAAATTCATTCCCGATGAATTGAAGGCGGAAATGAGACAGCTGGCAGGTCTTGAGAAGGAAGATACCATTTTCTTTATTGCGGATAAGGAGGAACGTGCGGCAAGTTTTGCAGGGCAGATCCGCAGTGAACTTGGGAAGCGTCTTGATATTTGTGAGAAGAATGCATACCGTTTTTGTTTTATCAATGACTTCCCCATGTTCGAGAAGGATGAGGAGACCAAGAAGATTGGATTTACCCACAATCCATTCTCCATGCCCCAGGGCGGTCTTGAGGCGCTCAACACCAAGGATCCCCTTGAAATTCTGGCATACCAGTATGATATCGTCTGCAACGGCGTGGAACTGTCCTCCGGAGCGGTGCGTAATCATAATTTGGATATCATGGTCAAGGCATTTGAGATTGCGGGCTATGATGAAGAGGTGTTGAAGCAGAAGTTTGGCGCGCTCTACAATGCGTTCCAGTTCGGAGCACCCCCGCATGCAGGCATGGCGCCCGGTGTGGACCGCATGATCATGTTGCTGCGCAATGAGGAAAACATCAGGGAGATTATTCCCTTCCCCATGAGCGGAACGGCACAGGATCTGATGTGCGGGGCGCCGAATGAAGTGACGGAACAGCAGCTTCGGGAAGTGCATATTAAGGTGAGACAGTAAAATATCTTAGGTTATTAACGGCAGGGAGCGTGTTGACACAGCACGCTCCTTTGTGTTATATATTAACAAATAAAAAGCTTGTTTTGGGAAAATGCATAAAAATGACAGACTCATTTTGTAAGATTCTTGTATTGAAAAAGAAATTGAAATAAATTATCATAACCATTGTACTTGATAATATGTGCAGGGAGAAATATGACTACAATAGGAGATATTGCGAAAGAGGCGAAGGTATCTAAGACGACCGTTTCCAGAGTGATAAATAATTCCAATCTGGTGGATGACAATACCCGTCAGAGAATTATGGAACTGATTGAAAGATACAATTACGTGCCGTCTACCATCGCAAGAAATTTATCTAAAAGAGAATCATCCACGATAGGAGTAATTATTCCGGAGATAGATAATCCGTTTTTCGGCGAAATGCTGAGGGGAATTATGGACACAATGGAACAGGCGGGACTTACCGTGATGTGCTTTAATTCCGGTGATAAAAAAGAAAAGGATGGCAAAGCTTTAGCAATATTAAGGCAGAACGGGATAAAGGGGCTCATCTATACACCGGCAATCGATTACAGCGGTGACGAGGAGCAGAGTATGCTGAAGAAATGGCTGCAAGCTTTAGACGCGCCTGTCGTTGTGGTGGACAGGGAGCTGGAGTTCCTCCAAAATGCAGACGGCGTATTCTTTGATAACGAGCTGGCGGCGTACAAAGCAACAGAGGCGCTGATCGAATCGGGGCACAGGAAGATAGCGATTATCAATGCACGTCTTGACAGGGTCTTAGCGAGAGAAAGGCAGCGCGGATACGAAAGAGCCTTGAAAGAACATAATATAGAGTTAAAAGAAAAATACATATTCCTAGGAGATTATACGGAAAAAAAGGCTTACCAGCTGAGCCGGCAGTGTCTTGCACTTGATGAAAGACCGACAGCGGTCCTGACTTGCAACAATAATACCACAATGGGATTTTTCAGGGCAAAGAAGGAAAAAGGTATCGGCGAGGGCGAGATTGCCTGCATTGGATTTGATAAAATAAAAGCATTAGAGTTTTTTGACATCAATTTCAATTATATAGAGAGAAGCGTCTATTCCATGGGAAAGAAGGCGGCGGAACTGCTGCTTCAAAGGATTCAAAATCCTGATCAGCCGAGGACTAAATATATTATTGAGCCTAAATTAGTCATTAAACATATTTAGCATATTTAAAAATGTATTCTGGAAGATATAGGTTCCAGAATAATTTTTCAATGCGAATGTAACCGGTTGCAAATGAAAAGCGGAACCCACTATACTGAAATGAAAGGAGGCGGCGGTAGGTTATAGGTTTTACAAGGAGAAATTTTTTATGCCTTTAAATGTAACCGGTAACAAATAATATACGAGAGGAGAATGTATTGTGCAATATGGAATTTATTATGCCTATTGGGAAAGGCAATGGGGCGCAGACTATTTGAAGTATGTGGAAAAAGTAAAAAGGCTGGGATTTGATATTCTGGAGATTTCCTGTGCGGGCTTGAAAGATCTGCCTGGAGAAGCGATTCTAAAATTAAAGGAGTGCAAGGATAAGGAGGGAATTTCTCTGACTGCGGGATATGGTCCCAGACCGGATGAAGATATTTCTTCGGAAAATCCGGATATTGTGAAGAGGGCGTTTCAATTTTGGAAGGACACCTTTCCAATCTTGAAAATCTTAGGGATCCATCAGGTTGGTGGAGGCTTATATGCGAGCTGGCCGGCAGACTATTCCAAAAAGCCGGATAAAAAGGGCGGTCTGGAACGCAGCATCAGGAATATGCGCAAGCTGGCAAAGCTGGCAGAAGAGTATGAAATCGAGCTGGATATGGAAGCGTTGAACCGCCATGAAGGATATCTGATCAACACAGTAAAGGAATGCCGTGACTATGTAAACGAGGTAGACGCGGAAAACGTAAAGATTATGCTGGATACTTATCACATGAATATAGAGGAGGATTCGCTGGAAGACGCGGTTCTATCTGCAGGAAGGAAACTGGGACATTTTCATATCGGGGAAAATAACCGGAAGCTTCCGGGGCAGGGGAGAATCATCCCATGGACCCAAATAGGGAAAGCACTGCAGAAAATCAACTATACAGGAACCGTGGTCATGGAGCCTTTTGTCATATGCGGGGGCGAAGTGGGGCAGGATATCCGCATCTGGAGGAACTTGAAGGAGGATTGTTCAGAGCAGATATTGGACCGGGAAGCAGAGGAATCCTTGAAATTTATACGCAAAGCATTTGAGAAAGAAAATGAGGATGTGTAAAGCAGCACTGTGAATAGTATATAAAAAAGACATATCAAAACAAGCATTATTAACAAAATGCAAATAATTGAGCAAATGTTATTGACATGAATGTGAAAGTAATATAATATTTTGACAAATGTAAGCGGTTACATATATTTTTTTATTGCAGGATGTAACCGGTTGCATAAAACTGAAAAGCGGATAAAAAAGCAAGGCGAAGGGAGAAAAAGATGGAAAAGAAAAAACTGATCATTGATACGGATGTGGGAACAGATTTTGATGATGCATTTGCACTGCTTCTTGCCTGCCAGAGCGAAGAAATCGAATTACTTGGCGTGACTACTGTCTGGTCAAATGCGTATGAACGTGCCAGGATTGCCAAGAAGGTGTTAAAGATTGCAGGAAAGCAGGATATTCCCGTATGTGCGGGGATCAGCAAGCCCATCGATGGAAGCGGCACGGTCTGGTATGGCTATGAGGGCGGCGGAATTATGGACGAGGGTGACTGGACGGACCCGGCTCTTGCACCGGAAAAAAAGCATGCCGTTGATTTCATTATCGATACGGTGATGGCAAATCCAGGGGAAGTGACGGTGATCACACTGGGCGCATTAAGCAATCTGGCGATAGCAATCGTAAAGGAACCGCGCATTGCGGAGAATATTAAGGAAGTGATTTCCATGGGGGGCGTGGTGGTTCCTGTTGTGGATAAGATGGGAATCACAAGGTCGCCGATAGAAGAATACAATTTCAATTGTGACAAGACCGCGACGAAAATTGTATTTGATGCGGGGCTGAACTTTACCATGATTCCCATCGATGTGACATTAAAGGTCCCGGTTCCGCCAAAGGACGTTGAAATCCTTAAAAAGAGTGAAAGACCTATTGCCAAAGCGGCGTGGCGTATGTTAGAGGCATGGCCGGAGCAGGAAAAGATGCTGTATATCAGCGGCGGAGTGCCCACAGAACATACCGACCTTTGGATGCACGATCCTCTCTGCGTTGCGGTTCTGGTGGATCGGACCTTTGTAGATTTGTATGATCTGCACATTGATATTGAATTTGGTCCCACTTTTATTCCGCGGGATCTGATTATACGGGATGATATCTTACGTACGGTTCCCAAGAAGCTTCCGCCTAACTGCCATGTGGCATTGGACGTCCGCAGTGAAGATTTTACGAATTTCATCGTGGAACGTTTTTGTAAGTAAAACAAATTGAAATGACATAAAAGAGAAAGGAAGAAAACATATGAAAAAGCTGACATCAATTATTTTAACATTTGCCATTCTGCTATCCGTTACAGCGTGCGGGGCGCAAAACAACGATAACCAAGATGTGTCCCAAACGGCAGCTGCGCCCGAGGCAAAAAGCGAGGAGAGTGATGCAGGCGAAGCACAGACCGGAACAGGGGACGGGGCGGAAACAGCAGCAAGCGAAGGGTTTACCATGGGAGTGGTAGTGAAAGTGGATGTTCCGTGGTTTGACCGTCTGAATGAAGGACTGCAGAAATATGCAGAAGAAAACGGATGTACCATTAACCTGTATGCGCCGAGTACACCGGATGCATCCCAGCAGGTGGCTATCATAGAAGACTTGATTGCGCAGAAGGTTGACGTGATCGGAATTGTCCCTAATTCTGCGGAAGCAGTTGAGACGGTCCTGCAGAAAGCCCGTGATGAGGGAATCGTGGTCATAAGCCATGAGGCGGCTAATTTAAATAGTACAGATGCGGATATCGAGGCGTTTACCGATCAGGCTTTCGGAGAATTTTTCATGCAGAGTCTGGCAGAAAGCATGGGATATGAAGGCGAATATGCGACGATCATCGAGGAATTGACAAATGCAAATCACAATGCATGGCTGGATGCCGCAGTGGCATACCAGAAAGAAAACTATCCGGACATGACGCTGGTGAGCGAAAAGACAGAGACAAAGGCAGACGTGAATCAGGCGCAGAGTATTTGTGAAGAATTGTTTAAGACCTATCCTGAACTGAAAGGAATTATGGGGACAGGTTCTGCCGACGTGATTGGAGCAGGACTGGCAATCGAGAATAAAGGTCTGGCAGGAAAAGTCGCAGCTACCGGCTGTACGTCACCGAATGACGCGGCACAATATTTAAATAACGGAAGTATTTCTATGATCGGTTTGTGGGATCCTGCCAATGCAGGATATGCAATGTGCATACTGGCAAAGATGGTCATGGACGGTACGACGGAATTTCCGGAAGGAGTGGACCTTGGCATTGACGGATATAATCAGTGTACAGTGAGGGATGGCAGATACTTAGTTGGAAGCGATATGCTTGGCATTTTTGCAGGAGACGACGTTTCCCTGTATCCATTTTAAGCTGTGAGGTCCGGAAGGAATCCGCAGGTAAAAGGATTCCTTCCGGTTTCTTCTATAGGGATTGATTATATTGCAGCAGGAGGTGTAAATAAAAGCGTTTATGGAGGAAAAAATGAACACAGACAGTTCTTTCATTAAATTGACGAATATAGGCAAATCCTTTGCCGGTGTCGTGGCTTTGAAAGGAATTGACTTAGAAATAAGACCCGGAAAAATCTACTGCCTCATGGGTGAAAACGGGTGTGGCAAATCTACCTTGATCAAAATTATTTCAGGTGTTTATGCGCCTGACCAAGGGAAGATAGAGCTAGACGGAAAATTGGTAAAGCATATGACGCCCAAGGAGGCAATCAAAAATGGTATAGAGGTCATCTATCAGGATTTTTCGGTTTTTCCAAATCTGACCGTAGCAGAAAATATTTCTGTCAATACGGAAATTACCCAGAAGAGAAAAGCAGTGAATTGGAAGAGGATCTACCGGCAGGCACAGCTTGCGCTGGATAAGCTGGGCATTACGCTGCCCCTTGATGAAACGGTCGAACGCTTATCCGTCGCCAACAGGCAGTTGATTGCAATTTCAAGGGCGATTGCCCATGATGCAAGGCTTCTGATCATGGATGAACCGACCACGGCGCTTACGAAACGTGAGGTCGATGCACTGTTTGCGGTGGTAAAACGCTTGAATGCATCCGGTATTTCCATTATATTTGTCAGCCACAAGTTGGATGAGGTAATGCAGCTGTCCCAGGAGATTGTCATTATGCGCAATGGGGAGAAGGTGGCAGACGGCAGTATTTCGGATTTCACAAAAGAAGATATCATATATCATATGACAGGACGAAGGCTTGACAGCACATCTTATGGAGGTCCCCAAAGCGCAGGCGCCAAAACAACTTTGGAGGTAAAGCATATCACGCAAAAAGGTGGATTTACGGATGTTTCCTTTGGCATAAAGGAATGTGAGATCGTGGGAATCACCGGTCTTTTGGGGTCGGGGCGGACAGCTCTGGCGAATGCATTATTCGGTATACACAAAATCGATTCCGGTGAGATACTGCTGGAGGGAAAAAAGGTAAAGCTGGGCAGTGTGAGAAGCGCTGTATCAAACGGAATTGCCTATGTGCCGGAAGACCGGTTGACGGAAGGCTTATTTTTAAGTCAGCCCATAGGCAAAAATATTGCAGTCACGGTGCTGGATAAGATAAGCAATAGGATAGGCATGTTAAAGGCTTCATCAATAAAAGCCTTGGCGCTGCAGTGGATAGAGACACTTCATATCAAGACCTCTTCCGATGAGCTTTTGGCGCATTCTTTGTCGGGGGGAAACCAGCAGAAGGTGGTAATCGCCAAATGGCTGGCGATAGAGCCCAAGGTACTGATTCTGAACGGTCCCACAGTGGGGGTGGATATAGGCGCCAAGACAGATATCATTGAAATGGTAAAGTCTCTTGCGCGCCAAGGAATGAGTATTATTTTGGTTTCGGATGATGTTTCGGAGATCATGATGTGTTGTAACCGCATTTTGCTTATGAGAAGCGGCAGAATTACAGAAGAAATTCTTACGGATCATATCACTGAGCCGGAACTATACGCAAAGATCAGGGCACAGGAGGTTTGATGGGATGAAAAAAATACTTGCAAAAAATGAATTTTATTTATTTACGATCTTATTCGTGATCTGCATGACCATCGGAGGAATGAACAGCGTATTTTTTTCTTTGGGAAATATGGTGGATCTGCTTAGGACGGCGATTCCTTACGGCATTTTTGCCATAGGAATCATGATCGTGATCGTTTCAGGCGGTATCGATATTTCATTCCCGGCAATTGCGACTTTGAGCACTTATGTCACACTGCTTGTGTTTACCAATGGCAATAACGAAGGGAATCTATTGCTATTTTTCTTGATTTCATGTTTGATAGGACTGTTGCTGGGGCTGGTCAATGGATTTTTTATTGCGCTATTTGATTTCCCGCCTTTGATCGTAACGTTAGCCACACAAAGCATCTATTATGGGATTCAATATACCTTTTTCGGAAGCAAGCGTTTGACCTTTCTTCCTGAATATATCAATGCATTTTCCAAGGCAGGTCTGTTTACCGTGGTGGATGAAAACGGGATGTCTTACATATTTCCGGTTTACTTCCTGATTCTTGCGTTTGTGCTGCTGCTCGCCTTTTTAGTGCTGCGGTATACGTTTGCCGGCAGGGGAATATTTGCGATAGGCGGAAGCAAAAGTTCTGCGGTGCGGGTCGGATTTAACGTGAAGCTGCTGCAATTTCTTGTATATGGAGCATCAGGGACGATTGCAGCCTTAGGAGGCGCTGTCTATACGATCATGATACGTCAGGGAAATCCGGCGTCCCTAATTGGACTTGAGATGACGATCATATCGATTGTCGTCCTGGGGGGCATCGATATCAATGGAGGAAAAGGCTCCATCTTCGGCTTGATCTTAGGTCTTGCTTTTTTCACGGTTATAAACAACAGCCTTATCTTAGTGGAAATTTCTTCCTATTGGAAGACCCTTGTTTTAGGAATTGCCATGTATCTCTATGCAGCAGTGATTGCATACAAAGGGAAGATCAGAGATAAGCAGGTCCACGAAATCGATGGACAGGATTTGCAAAAGAAAGGAAGGAAATGTTAATGAGCTTGAAAAAGGGCAAAATAAAAAATAACAGTCAGCTGTGTATCCTGATTGCCATATTCTTTGGCTTTTTTGTACTTATGTCTGTTTTGATGCCCGGTACCTTTTTGCGTCTGGGCACAATGCAGTCGATGATGGTTCAACTGCCTGAATTTGGAATATATGCACTTGCCATGATGTTTGCAATGATTTTAGGCGGTATAGACCTTTCGATCGTCAGTATAGGTAATCTTTCCAGTATCATTGCAAGTCAGTTCATGCTGCGCTATATGATCGCAAATGCAGGGGGAACAGAAAACTTAAGGGTGGTCGTGCAGGGGATCTGTATTGCACTGGCGGTAGGCGCCCTCTGTGGGATTTTTAATGGAGTTTCGGTGGCGGTGGTGGGCATTCCGCCAATGCTTGCGACTTTGGCAAGTATGTCTATTTTTAACGGTATATCTACCGTGCTGACGAAGGGGGCATCCTTACAAGGACTGCCGGAGGAATATGCTCTCATAGGAAAGAGCACTTTATTTGGCATCATACCGATTATCATCGTAATTTTTTTGTTGGCTGCATGCATCGCTTATGTTATACAAAAACGCACAAAACTCGGTATGAAGATGTTCTTGGTGGGCTCTAATGCCAGAGCAGCACAGTTCAGCGGTATAAACAATCATTTCGTTATCATAACAGCTTATCTGCTCAGCGGTGTATTGTCTTCCCTTGCGGGTATCATTATGACGAGCCGCTCCATGTCAGCCAAAATGGATTATGGGCTCATCTATCAGCTGCAGGCGATTTTGGCTGTCGTACTGGGAGGGGTAAGCCCTAAGGGAGGCATAGGGAGTGTTGGAGGTGTTGTGATGGCGGTTCTTTCTTTGCAAGTGCTGTCTACAGGGCTGAACATCTTGAATCTGGCTTCCACCTCATATGTAAAGAACTTGATTTGGGGACTATTTTTAGTCGTGGTATTGCTTATGAATTATTATGCAGATACAAAGAAGAGAAAAGGAAAAATTTGAGAAAACAAAAATAATTATCACAAAAAACAAAACTCATTGACCGAAATATAAATAAATGATATAATTCGTATTGAAAAATGTTGTATTTCAAACACACCCGATTTTCTGGAAAGTGCAATCAAGCCGTATCTGGGCGCAGGAAGATACGGCCGCTTAAATGGAGGTTTTATTATGGGTGATGGTTCGGGCAGAGAAAAAGAGGAAGGAAAGAAGTGGTATCGGAAGGTTCCTCACGTTTTTGTTTTGCTGATGATTATGATTGTATTGTGTACGATACTGACGTATGTAGTTCCGGCGGGGGAGTTTGATCGGACACAGGTGGAGGGGACTACGCAAAAAATCGTGGTGGCAGGCTCTTACCATAAGGTGGAGCAGTCTCCTGTGCGTATTCTTGGAATGTTCAAGGCAATTCCCCAGGGATTTGCGGCATCTGCAGGCATTATTGCGATGATTCTCTTCTCCGCAGGCGCCTTCCGGGTCATGACGGAAAGCGGCGCCATTGAAAATGTACTGGGAACAGTGCTTCATAAAATAAGGAAGAAAAAAAGCAGCGGCACAATCGTGATATGGGCAGTCACGTTCCTGTTCAGCATTATGGGGATTTTCATTGGACCGGAGGTACATGTACCCTTTACCGTGATTACGGTGGCAGTGGCGCTGGGAATGGGATTTGACGCCGTGACGGGAGCGGCGATGGTGCTTGGCGGAGCAATCGGGTTTGCCACAGCGCCGATCAATGCATCCACAATCGGCACCTGTGATGCGATTTCGGGGCTTCCCCTCTTTTCGGGAATGGGGCTTCGCACCGTCTTCTGGCTCTGTTCCACGGCGGCAGTATGCATGGTGACCAGTGCTTACGCGAAAAAAATCAAGAAGTCCCCGGAAAAGAGCCTGGTTTACGGAATGGATGTTGGAGAACTGGAGTTTACAAAAGACTTTAGCCAATGCAAAGTGACGAAACGGCATGTGGCAGTGCTCTTATGCCTGACTGCCATCTTTGCCATTACGATTATAGGTTGTACACAGTACGGATGGTATATAGATGAAATGACGGCAGTGTTCATCGCCGGCGGAATCGCGGCAGGATTAGCGGCAGGTTTCCGTTCAGAAAAAATTATAGAATGCTTTTTAAAAGGGGCTTCCGATATGGTTTTCGGCGTCATGTGCATCGGCATTGCCCGTGCCATTCAGATTGTGTTGGAAAACGGACACATTGCGGACACAATTATACAAGCCGTCACGGCGCCACTTGCCGGCATGCCCACAGTCATAGCAGCGCTGTTCATGACCCTGGTACACGGAGCAATTAATTTCCTAATTCCCTCCGGTTCCGGTCAGGCAGCCGCAACCATGCCCATTATGTTTCCCATAGGAGACCTTCTGGGAATGACCAAACAGACCTCCATTCTGGCTTTCCAGATCGGAGACGGCGTCACCAACATCATGTACCCCACCGTGGGCTTTCTGATGGCAGTCTGCGCCCTTGCCCACATCCCCTTCGAAAAATGGTTCAAATTCGCCCTCCGCCTGGTAGCCGCAATCTACCTGGTAGGCTGGACCTTCCTCATAATCGCCGTAGCAATCCACTGGGGACCATTTTAGCGCGTAGAATGAGAGTAACCGTTCCGCCACAGTGTGAGCAGGTCAAGGGGTGCCGATCGCATCCGGGCATGACAGCACGGCAGTGACTCGGGGGAGGGAGCGGCATAGGGGACGGCATATCATATCGTTTCAAGCCTCCTCTCAAAATCGGATTTCACTAACAGAATGTATATAGGTGTTTCAATGCGGTCGGGTCGGAGCCAGGGCGGCATCCGTGCCGCTTGGCTCCTAAAATCGCCATCCATGGCGATTTTGCCCTAG
>BLLW01000081.1 GCA_011959285.1 Lachnospiraceae bacterium
TTAAATTGAAAAATTTGAGGTGCCCGGGCAGGCTATAAAAGAATTTACCTTTCAACATCTACCTATGGGCTTTTCTACCATTATGCAATACCATATTTTCTAAAAATACTGTTCAAATCCTCTTTGCTAATTTTTCCTGCCAGATAATATGCCTTAACACTGGCTTCTATCGCTTCAAAAGCAGTATCAAACATAAACCAATCACCTGCATTATAATATTCCTGTAACTCTATAAAATCACGTTGCAGTCCATCTGGCAGATTGTCCCTTAAAATTATTTGTTCATCAACATACATTATTTATACCTCTCCCCTTACGATTTCCCATAATCTAATGTACACATTCACTCTTCATACATTCTAACAATACTTTTTCATACCTGTATTCAACAATCGACGTAAAAAATTCCTTCTGGATTTCTGACAATATTGGTATCTCCCTTATCATTTCCTATATTCTATTCATATTATTACCTATTTGGGGTGTCAATCTATAAACAGCTTCTAAGCATTCTGAATATTCTCTGCTCTCTATTATATGATACGGATTTACCCGTTTTCCATGTAATTCAAATATACACCTGCGTGCTTTATATGCCTCCGCTTCCATTTTATCAGCATCATTCATTACAATCCGCATCTTTTCATCATCCCATTTACTATTTAAGCAATTGCCATTATCATAAACTGGTGCAATCTCCTTCACCCCATCTTTTTTCAAAATAATTCCCCAATTACTGTTATTACGATCTGTATTTCCAATCAATGCATCCATTATGAACATATTCCAGAAGTGTTCTTTTACTCCTGGAATATCCTGCAAAAATGGATGTTCCTGTATTGTCATCATGATTTCATACAAGTCTACTCCGACACCATTTGTTTCATTACCATTTGAATCCAAAAAGTGTGGTTCAAAAGTAACTTTTATTTTGTCAAATTCATACAGCCTGTCTTCCTCTCCTAAAAAATCCTTACAAGCTACTACTATTTTGTTATTTCTGGTTCCTAAAATTGTATTATGAACCGGCAAGCCGACTATCTCGTATATCTTTGAGCCAATATATTCACAGACAGGACTATTAGAATAACTCAAATTGATATTTTTCATCTGCTGTTCTTTCAAATTCCCTGGAAATTTTAAAAGATACTCTTTGCCTTCATAAGTGATTCCCATTTTTCTTCCGGCTGTACCGCCATACATTCTTTGATTCTGTTCAAAGTTATCAAAATTTATTAATTCCAAATCATCACCTCATGTTTTTGCATTTTTTGAAAATTCTGACCAAAAAGATCTGTTCCCCGTTTATCTTCTTATGAGCATTGCATTTATGCCAAACCTGATTGGGTATTCAATTAATCTTCTCGACTCTCCGCTTTTTTCTGCAATTTTTCATTAATCACATTTTCAATTTCTTCATCTGTCAGCAAATATCTTGAAACATCTTCTATCTTTTGTGTTTCAAATCCTGTAAGAATTTTTATTTCCTGTAAAGTCAACCCTTTTTCAATCAAATTTGCAACTCCTTGCAAAGCAACGGTGGTAGGTGTAAAATTATGAATATCCAATTCTTTCATTTTTTTCTTTAAAGTATGAAAAATGCTATCAGGCGTTAATTGTTCGCCATTGCTTTTTGTAAACAAATATATCCTATCAGGATATTTATGCATTCCACAATATTTTATTAAATCACCCCATATCTCTGTTTCTAGCTTTACATATATTCTTTGTTCCTCATCGCAACCGACCAATAACTGTCCCTCTTTCTCATTAAACTCTTCTATCTTCATATTAATAATAATTTTTTCTTTAAATCCATAAGTAACAAGAAGACGATAAATAACCGATTGCCCAAATTGATAAAAGTTGTTTTTATTTAAAAGTTCTATCTGCTCTTTTACAATTTTAATTTTTTCCTCTTCATCAAATGGTAAATATATTTTTTGACTTAATTCATTATTTAAGCTTAAACATATATCATGCACTATCTGCTTATTTCTGCAACCTTCCTTCAAATATCTCCACTCTATTTCCCGTTCCTTAGCATAGCTGGAAAATTGATCTATCGCCGTTAAAAACCTCTGAATCGCTTCAATAGACGTTGCCCTTTTGCTTGTTTCAAAATAATATTTGCATGCCTGTTCAACATCTATCTTTGTAAGATTTGCAGATAGGTCCGCAAGTGAAAACAACTTTAATTCTTGATTACAATACTCCAAAAAACTCTTATAACATGCCTGATAATTAGCCCTCTCGCCTTTTATCGTTTTATAATAATCATCTAATGTATTTTTTAATACTGCGCTCATTAGCCTTCTCCTCCTTATACACACATTTCAATAAAACTCTTTTTTTATTGTTTTCATCTATATATAATTAAACCACACATCTTTTTAATGTAAAGTATCGCCTGACTCTAAAATTATATAATTACCTCATCTATTCTACAAAAGGTAAGCAAATCCTTTATCTAACAAAAAATCAAATTGGTATACTACTTTCCACACAAAGCGCCCCATACCCCACCTTATCATTCGGATACACACTCTCCCCTCTAAGCTCTCTTGCCCCTCTCCTAAAATACGCCTTCACTTTCTCCCCATACAAAAACGGATCATTCCCCCTCACGATCCCCCATTCCATCATAAGTGCTGCGCTTCCGGTCACAAAGGGCGTTGCAAAGGAAGTCCCGGACACTTGCACAAAAGTATTATTAGGACCTACGGTGTTTATATTGGTTCCAGGCGCAGCGATATCAGGTTTCACATCTCCCTGAGAGACTCTTTCCCCCGGAATGCTCACAAGGGGATATCCTCTTCCCGAAAAGTCTGCATAGGCTTCAAAGCCAGCATCATACGCCCCCACCGTTATGACCTTTGAGGCAGTGGAGGGAATCGTCAGTGTCTTCACCGGCGTGGGCGCAAAAAAACGGGTGCCGGCGTTCAGCACCACACTACTTGGCAGATATAAATCGTAGTTCCCTGTCACTGTCTTGACCGGATAGATATGGATCGTCCATATTCCCTGATTCACATATCTGTTTACCGGAAGAAAATCGAAATAGATTTCCTGATTTACAGAATACGGAGAGGGCTCTCCTACGTAAATGAGAATCTGCGTGTCCTCCAGCGTCACGCTTCTTCCCCCCTGCATCTGCATATCAACCGTTGTTTCCTCGCCCCCAGGTGAAGTCAGCCCTATCCCTAAAATATCCACATATTCCTTCCAAAGCTGGACATTGACCGTGGTCTGATAGTTTCCCACACTAAGTTCCACCCGCCGACCTTCTGAAGGGCGGCTGTTCATCCCGAAACTGCCGGCTACATGCCCCCCTGCCGCTCCCTCATTGCCGCTTCCCACGCAGGTAACGCATCTTCCGATTTCTGCAGCATTGTCAAGAAAACGCTCTACCAGCGAAGTCCCATCATGAGAACCGTAGGTATTACCAAAACTTAAGTTAACGGCGAGAGGCTTGCCCAGCTCCACCGCCTTTTTGACTGCATATGTCATGGCACGCATCAATTCTGTCGTCTTTGGAAAAGAATCCGGTCTGGGCGTTCCCATCTTTACAATCAGAAGTTCACTCTCCGGTGCCACTCCCTGATATTGCCCCTCTGAAAGCATTCCTCCTGCTGCCGCTATGGCAGCAACCGCCGTTCCGTGTCCTGAGCTGTCTATACTGGGCACAATGCTTTGGGGCGAACGGCTCCGCAGCGCCGCATCGATTCGGTACTTTGAAAATTCTACTCCCATTTCAAATCCATCTGGCGGAGCCGCCGCCCCGGCAAATTCCTCGTTCCCTTCCGGCAGCTGGTTATTGACTTGTTCTGCATTTAACGTCTGATCCCACAAAAATTGAATCCTTGTATTTCCCTGTGCATCTCTGAACTCCGGACTTTCAAAGTCGATTCCAGAATCAATCACGGCGACTAAAACGCCTTTTCCCGTCAAATAAGGATCCCTTGCAGAAACCGGAAAGATACAGGAAGCCTGCCTTCCCTGCAAAGTAGAAAAATAAAGCCTTTTGGGCTTTTCCACATATTCCACTTCATCCAGCTGGGAAAATGTTTCAATCAGCCCCTCCGGTATGGTCACAATTGCATACCCTGCAATTAGTTCCTCCACGCGAATCACATTGCTCCGAAGCCTGCCCAAATCCCCATTATACTTTACAATCAACTCCCATGTACCTGTTTCTTCTAAGAATCCTACCCCCAGTTGACCGGACTTCTGTCTCTGTGCTTCCTCCATCTCAAGTGCAAGGTTCAGCAATGTCTCCAATTTTTGATTTGCCATACTTATTCTCCCATTTACCATCATAATCACTGCTATATCTATCTTATGCAGTCTATTCGTTTAAGTGAGAGAATCCTGTTAAATCAACAGCTGTTATCATTTATCAGCAGCGAAAACTGCTCTTCCAGCAATTCGTAAAAACGAGCCAGATGTACCCCGTCAACCAGTGCATGATGACATAAAACCGACACTGGCAATAGAACCCTGTCCCCCTGCTCAAAATATTTTCCCCATGTTATCCTTGGATTGCTGTCTGCTGGAATTGGGACAGCCTGAACAAGCGCTGTATACGAAACCCACGGCAACGTAGATACAAAGAACTTTTCATATACTTCATCTTCCTCTTCATCAATTGTATGCTTCTGCTTTGCGTTCTCCTGCATTCGGGCGGCATACGCAAGATACTCCAAAAACGGCATGTTATCCTCCAACTCGCAATAGCAAAATGTCTCATCTTCCAATGCCACTGTATAAGAAGCTTTGCATCTGTCAAACTCAATAATTCTGCCGTCAACAATCCTCTGCCTGAATTCAGCAACACTGTTTGCCGCTTTAGACACACAATAACAGATTGTAAAGAAAAAGGGCAGACGCCCTTTCTTTATCTTTTTGAGTAAATCTGTAATATCCACATTTACTGTTATGCCGCAGTATGGATAGGCCAAGCTGCTGAAATAATCAAAATGCGCCTTTCTCTTATAATTCTCCATATCCAGATACCGATATCCCATTCCTTTGTACCTTCCCTTCTCTTCATCCCAAATCAATTTTCATGGAAACCATTTTCTTTAAGCATTCATATTGCTTTTTATCAACCATAATCTGATTTCCCTCTTTCGTAATAAGCCCATCTTCTATGAACTTTTTTACACCTCTACTGATGCTCTTGATACACAGTCCCGTTTCATCTGCCAGATTCTGACGATTCCCTTTAAGAAGCAAAAGACCGTTTTTGCTGTACCTCTCATAACGTTCAAGTAGTAAAAGCGCCAGCCTGTCAGCTCCTTGCAGAAAGAGAAAAAGTCTGCTGTTTCTTCCCTCCTTCAACAGATATTCCCCCACCTGCTTTGCCTCATGCTTCATCGCCCTGATGTCTGTAAACATCCATTTTTCAAATTTTGCTCTGGAAATCTTCACCACCGTACAATCCGTCAGCGTCCGAAGGGTAGTATTATAGCAATCCATATCCATAATAAATTCCATTCCGCCAAAAGCATAAACCTTGTCGAACTGCATATAATCATAGGGCTGCCCGTAAATACGGTAATCCACAGCTTCCACGATTCCCTTCACCACAAAGTACACCGCATCCGCCGGTTCCCCCTCCCTCACAAAGATAGTTCCCTTTTCTAATTCTTCCGTCTGAAATGCATCCATCAGCCACAGCGGCGCACTCTTAAAATATTCTTCAAACTGCTCCTGCCTTTCTCTCTCCACGTCCTTCAGAAATGGCAATTCATCATACAAAATCCTATTTTTCACGAATTGTCCTCCTTTCCTGCGTAGCATCTCTTCTTAACGGTTCCCGTCCTTGTCATTATATCAGTTTGTTCAAAATAGAACTGCCGATGGTTCCCTTCGGCATCCTTACACCAAAGTTTTCTGCCACCGATGCACCTATTACCGCAAATGTACTTTCATTCTCCAGTGCTCTGCCGCCTTCCATCTTTTTTGCATATGCTAGGAAAGGCACATACTCTCTTGTATGATCCGTTCCTGTATAAGTTGGATCGTTTCCGTGGTCTGCCGTCAGAATCAGGAGATCATCCTCTCGCAGTTCCTTGAGCATAACTCCCAGATTCCGATCAAACTTCTCTATTTCCCCGGCATATCCTTCCACATTTCTGCGATGTCCCCAAAGAGCGTCAAAATCCACCAGATTGACGAAGCATAAACCATGAAAATCCTTTTTGCATAATTCAATGGTCTGTTCCATTCCATGAACGGAACTCTCTGAATGGAAGGTCTGCGTGATTCCCTCCCCGCAAAAAATATCATTGATCTTTCCTACACCGATCACATCCAGTCCTGCATCCTTAAGCGCATTAAGAACTGTTGTTCCAGTGGGTTTTAAGGCATAATCATGGCGGTTGCTGGTCCGTTTAAATTCACCTTTCTTTTTCCCAACATAAGGTCGTGCAATGACACGCCCCACTCTCCACTCATCCTTCATAGTGATTTCTCTTGCAATTTCACAACAGCGATATAGATTTTCAAGGTCAAAGGTTTCCTCATTTCCGCAAATCTGGAGCACAGAATCCGCCGATGTGTATACAATCATTGCCCCTGTATTGATTTCCTCCTCGCCAAGTTCCTCTATGATTTCCGTGCCACTGGCGCTCTTATTTCCTATCACCTTTTTCCCACACTGCCTCTCCAGTTCTTCAATCAGCTCTGAAGGAAATCCGGTATCTGTGAAGGTCTTAAAAGGCTTTTGGGTCTTGATTCCCATCATCTCCCAATGCCCTGTCATGGTATCCTTCCCATTGCTCGCCTCACCAAGGCGCATATAGCGCCCTATAGGCGCCTCAACTGCTTTCATGTTCCCTGCAGTATGAAGATTGAGCATCCCCAGCTTTGCAAGATTAGGAATCTCCAAAGTGCCCATCTCTTCCAAAATATGCCCAAAAGTGTCCACGCCGTCATCTCCAAACTTCGTTGAATCCGGCATGGCTCCAATGCCAAGGGAATCAAGAACCACAATAAAGATTCTCTTATATTCATTCATTTCACTTTCACCTCATTTACATCTTTCTCTGTTCCGCTTTTCTTTACAGAAAACTTAATAACCGGATGCCTCTTCCTTCTTCACGATTTTAATGATCCGGCTGGTTCCCAGACGGTCTGCCCCCAAAGAAAGGAATTGCTCCGCATCCTCCATGGACGAGATGCCTCCTGCCGCCTTAATTTTTACCCCTTCCCCTACATTTGCCGCAAACAGTTTGATATCCTCAAAAGTCGCACCGCCGCCTGCAAATCCTGTGGAGGTCTTAATATAATCGGCTCCGGCTTTCGTGATAATCTCGCACATCTTTCTTTTCTCCTCATCCGTAAGAAGGCAAGTCTCGATGATGACCTTCAGAATCTTGTCTTTGCACGCCGCCTTTAAAATACGAATCTCCTCTTCCACCAGATCATACTTTTTATCCTTCAGCCATCCCACATTGATGACCATATCAATTTCGTCAGCGCCGTTTGCAATGGCGTCCTTCGTCTCAAACTCTTTTGTTTTCGTAGTCATATATCCGTTGGGAAAACCTATTACGGTACAAACTGCCATTTTCCCCAGTACATATTCACTTGCCTGCTTTACATAAGCCGGAGGAATACATACGGATGCCGTCTGATACTGAATAGCATCATCACAGAGCTGCTTAATTTCCTCCCACGTTGCCGTCTGCTGCAGCAAGGTATGATCTACATGCTGTAATATTTCCTTCACATTCATTTACTGTTCTCCTATTCTTTTTCCTGATCTTTGCGAATCAATATGCGGATGGCTTCTACCGCTACCTGAATCGCCCGATCGGTGTCGTGCACCACCGGATTTTCCATTCCCAGTTTTTCTCTTTCCTGGTTGGCAACCACAAGGAAACACGCCCCCGCCCTGACACGAAGATAATTTGCCACCACGAACAGCGCCGCCGATTCCATCTCCGAAGCAAGGCACCCCAATCTCTTCCAGGCTTCCCATTTATTCATCAGTTCATAACTTACCGGTTTTGTCTCCGGCTCATGCTGCCCATAAAATGCATCTTTACACTGCACCACACCTGCATGGGAAGGATAACCTTTCATTTTTGCAGCATCTGCCAGCGCATTTGTGACTATTAAATCCGGTACTGCCGGAAATTCTATGGGTGCATATTCCCTGCTGGTCCCTTCCATACGAATGGCGCCCGTGGCAACTACCACATCTCCGCTTTTTACCTGAGTCTGCATCCCGCCGCAAGTTCCGATGCGGATAAAAGTGTCTGCGCCACATCGATACAATTCTTCCATTGCAATCGACGCAGACGGTCCTCCTATTCCCGTTGAGGTCACACTGACTCTCACTCCGTCCAGTGTTCCCGTATAAGTGATATACTCTCTGTTATCTGCAATCAAAACCGGATCTTCAAAATACTGTGCAATCTTCATGCAGCGCTTCGGATCCCCCGGCATAATCACATATCTTCCAACTTCGCCCTGTGCCACCTGTATATGATATTGTCTACTGGCATCCTCAGAATAATTCTTCATCCCAAACCTTCCTTTCTCTCTTAGGGCAGCCCGCCTTATCTGGCTGCCCTTTTTACTTTCTTTATCTAACGCTGTCCTTTATCATAGGGGATTCCTTCCGCCTTCGGCGCTCTCGATTTCTTTGAAACAAAAATAAGAACAATCAGAGAAATAATATACGGAAGCATATTGTACAGTGTACTGGGGAGTTTTAGCGCAACCAGCGCATCAAATCCCGTATAGACATTAGACAACGCCCTAAATAACCCGAACAGAATCGCTGCAAGTCCGATGTTGACCGGTTTCCACTGTCCGAAAATCATAACCGCCAAAGCCAGGAATCCAAAACCTGCCACACCGTTTTCAAACTTCCATTCACTCACCCCTGCGGTGATATATACAAGTCCTCCAAAACCTCCCAGCGCTCCTGAAATAAGGACTCCTGCATAGCGCATCTTATATACATTGATTCCCACAGAATCTGCTGCCTGAGGATGCTCGCCGCAGGCACGAAGCCGTAAACCAAATTTTGTCCTATATAGTACAATATAGGCAGCAATCAGTACAAGAAATGCAATCAGCATACATACATTAAATTCAAATTTACCAAGATAAGCAACAAATGCCTTTTTAGGCTGTCCATAGGAGACTGCCGAGGAAACATTATCTACACTTTCCGCTGTATTGATTGCTCTTACCAGCACAACTGCGATTGCCGGTCCTAAAAGATTAAGCGCAGTCCCTACCAGTGTCTGGTCCGCCTTGAAGGATACCGCCGCCACTCCTAAAAGCAATGAAAAAAGCATTCCTGCAAGGGCGCTTGCCAATATGACAAGCACGATAATCACAGGCGCTGCCATTCCGGCAGGAAGGTATTTCATCATAAGCGCACCTCCCAAAGCCCCCATAACCATGATTCCTTCCAATCCGATGTTGATGACGCCGCTGTGCTCCGAAAAGCATCCGCCAAGTGCAACAAGCACCAGAACAGAAGCAAATATTAATGTATATTGAATCAGCAACAACATTATGCTTCGCCTCCTTTCTGTTCCTTTGCAGCTCGTTTTTCATCTCTTTTATCTAAAAATCTATTCAGCCAAATTTTAAAGAAAAGAACAAAACCACATAGATAAATGATGAATGCAGAAATCAAATCCGAAATCTGCGTACAATACATAGTCTTATCCACATAGGTTCCTCCACTTGTAATATGTTGGATAAAATAGGATGAAAAAATCGTTCCCACAGGATGAAGCCCACCTAAAAATGCCGCCGCAATCCCGTTAAATCCCATCGCGGGAACGCTGGTCTGCTGAACCATCCACTGCTCAATTCCCGTAAGATAAAAAATACCGGCGCCAAAACCGGCAAGCCCGCCGGCAATCATCATAGTCAATATAATGTTTCTTTTTTCACGCATACCGCAGTACTTCGCCGCATGCTTATTGAAACCTGTCGCTTTAAGCTCATAACCAAACTTCGTCTTTTCCAGGACTACCCACACGAGAACAGCCATGAGGACTGCAAGGGGAACGCCGATGGTAACAAATTCATTGCCGGAAAACATCTGGTCAAGTCCCAGGGTAGGCATCAGCGCACTCTTATTGGTGCTGGACAGCGCCCTTGTATAAGGCGTAGACTGTTCTTTTATCTGCGTAAGCAGCATATTCACACAGTAAAGGCTAATCCAGTTCAGCATGATACAGGATATAACTTCATTTACATTGAAATATGCCTTAAGCGCCCCTGAAATGCCGCCCACAATTGCCGCCATAAAAACTGCCGCTATTAAACATACATACCAGGGCAGACCCAGCTTCACTCCAAAATACAGGCACGCGCCTGCCCCCACCACATACTGTCCAGCCGAACCGATATTAAACAATCCCACCTTATAGGCAAACAGTACCGACAAGGAACACATCAAAAGTGCAGAGGCTTTTACCAGTGTCGTTCCAAAATATTTCTTTGCGGCAGCAGCGCTGGGATAATAAAGAAAGTTCTTTACAATCGCCAGAATCGCTTTGCCGGCGCCTGCAGGATTGATGATCAGGAGCACTATGTAACCTACCAGGAGACCAAGCAGAATGCAGAGCACTGAAGCAAGAATCGTCTGAAATCCGTTATTTCTTAAAATACTCTCTTTTTTTGTGGACTTTTCATTCATGTTTTCCCGCCTCCTTCCTCTTAGAACCAGCCATGTAAAGACCTAACTCCTCAACCGTGACTTTCTTTGGATCAAATTCTCCTACAATTTCTCCCTCATACATGACCAAAATCCTGTCCGATACGTTCATGACCTCGTCCAGTTCCAAACTGACAAGCAGAACACCCTTTCCTGCATCCCGCTGTGCTACCAGCTGTTTATGAATATATTCAATTGCCCCCACGTCTAACCCTCTCGTTGGCTGAACGGCAATCAAAAGCTCCGGATTTTTATCAATTTCCCTGGCAATAATCGCCTTCTGCTGATTACCGCCGGACATGGAACGGGCTTTTGTGACCGCCCCCTGTCCTGACCGGATATCGTACTGTCCGATTAGACCGTTTGCATATTCCCTGATTTCTCTGCGTTTTAAAAATCCAAACTTATTTGTAAACCGGGGTTCAAAATATCGTTGAAGGACAATATTATCTTCCAACGTGTAGTCCAGAACCAGTCCATGCTTGTGCCTGTCCTCAGGAATATGGCTCATCCCTGAAACAAGACGCCTGCGGATCTGCATGTGGGTAATATCAGTTCCATTCATGATAATTGTTCCACTCTTCAAAGGTTCCAAGCCAGAAAGCCCATATACAAATTCCGTCTGTCCATTGCCATCAATCCCCGCAATACAGACAATTTCACCTCTATGTACCTTTAAGGATACCTCGTTTACAGCGTTGTTTTTGTGTCTCTTCGATGCAACGCTCATTCCTTTAATCTCAAGCACTACATCTCCAGACTTTGCAGGCTTTTTCTCTACCACAAAGTTTACATCGCGTCCAACCATCATTGCCGAAAGCTTTTCCGGCGTCGTATCCTTGACGTCCACTGTCCCGATATATTTTCCCTTTCTGAGAACGCTGCATCGGTCTGCTACCTGCATAATCTCTCCAAGTTTGTGCGTAATAAATAAGATGCTCTTCCCCTCTGCCGCCAGATTTTTCATAATTGCCATCAATTCCTGAATCTCCTGAGGCGTCAATACTGCCGTAGGTTCATCAAAAATGAGAATCTCATTGTCACGGTAGAGCATCTTCAAAATCTCTGTCCTCTGTTGCATCCCGACCGTAATATCCTCTATCAATGCGTCCGGATCCACATATAGTCCGTATTTTTCTGACAATGCAATGACCTTTTTCTTTGCCTCTTCCTTTTGAAGAAATCCCCCCTTGGTGGTCTCCACTCCCAAAATAATGTTGTCAAGCACGCTAAAGCACTCCACTAACTTAAAATGCTGATGAACCATCCCTATTCCCAGCGCATTGGCATCGTTTGGATCGTTGATTGTAACCCTTTTTCCGTCCTTATGGATTTCCCCTTCCTCCGGCTGGTATAATCCGAAAAGCACACTCATCAGCGTTGATTTTCCTGCACCGTTTTCTCCCAATAAGGCATGAATCTCTCCCTTTTTCAATTGCAGCGTAATACTGTCATTTGCTATGATTCCCGGAAATCTTTTGGTTATATTCAGCATTTCAATTGCATATTCCGCCATTTTTTACATACCTCCTCTCCTCGCTCTTAAAAAGTACTCTTTCTAAGTAAGGTAAAAGGGGCAGGATCATCACCCACCCCCTTTGCCGTCAAATCATATTCATTATTTTACACTGCCATAGTCTGTAACTGCGACTGCTGTTGCCGGCATTGCCGTAATATCATTAGAAATTGTAACTTCACCGCTGTGGATTGCTTTTACAAGAGCTCGATAATCATCCTCCGTAAATCCATCTCCCCACTGTGTATTTGCAATGGGAAGCTGAACAAAGTTTTCTTCAGGATTGTCGGAAACAAGACCAAGATTGTCGATCTTTCCTGTGTATTCACTCCACTTTCCATCTTTAATGTCTGTGAGAACTGTATTAACGGTTGCTGCAAGTCCTTTCATGGCAGATGTTACTGTCAAACCCTCTGCATACTGGTCAATCACAGGCGCCTGATCGGAATCCACACCGATCACTTTCCCTCCAGCCTTTACGGCTGCTTCCGCTGCCGATGTAAAGATACCGCCGCCGCATGCAAATACAACTTCAACACCCTTTGTACCATACCAAGTGTCCATAGCAGCCGTAATGTCAGCGTCTCCATAGAACTGACCGCCGCATACATATTCCACCTGCACATCTCCTTCAATTCCAAGTTCTTTAGCCGCTGCATCAATTCCCTGTACATAACCATATCCAAAACGCGTAACTGCAGGTACAGACATACCTCCTAAAAATCCAAGATGCTTATATCCTAATTTTACTGCTGCATATCCTGCCATATAACCGGAAATCTCTTCCTGATAAGTACAGCAGTAAACATTATTTGTATTATAATATTCTGTTACATCCCAATTTGCAGGATTATAGTCATATCCTTCTCCCACGCCCTTCTCACACAGATCGCCTTCTCCTACATCCAACGCCACGAATTTAACATCAGGATACATATCAGACTGCGCAACGATTGCTGCTGCAAACATATATCCCGGCATCACGATGACATTTGCTCCGCCTGCTACAGCCTGGTCTACACTGGCATTGCGAGCTTCATCGGAATCGCTGTCGGGTTTATAATAGGTAAATTGTGCTCCATTTTCCTCTGCCCATTTCTTACAGGCCTCATAGGTAGTCTGATTGAAACTTTGATCTGTAATATCACCTGAGTCGGTAATCATGGCTATATTCATATCTGTGCCGGCTGCTTCCGCTCCTGTTTCAGATGACTCTGCTTCTGTTTCAGACGTTTCTGCTCCCGTCTGGGCTGCCTCTGTCCCTGCGCTGTCTCCACCGCCGGATCCACATGCAGCAAGTGAAAGCGTCATCACAGCTGCAAGCGTCATTGCAATTAATCTTTTCTTCATAAATACATATCCTCCTTTATTTTAAAAACCAGTTTATACGCAAATTATGACATATGTCTCTTTTTTTATATAGGACAAATGTCTCTTTTTTACACATTTTTTTGCACTTTGCCTTTTTTACCAATTCATATAGATTTTTTTTAATCATTTTTACCAATAATAATTTAGATAAAAAGGATCTTTTGTCATCGAGTAGGAGGCTAATCATTAATTGATTAGCCGACCTCTCACACCACCGTGCGTACGGTTCCGTACACGGCGGTTCCTTAGTTTTCACAAACTACCAGATAATAGTCAAGCATGGATGTATATCCCAGCTTGGCTATTATTTTATTTGAAAAGATTTGGTTTAGGACTTGCGCCATACGCCAGTAACCTTTTCTGCTACATGCAAGTTCTTTTGCCCTCCAATGTTCCATTCCCAGTGCTTTCAGCATTCGGTACTTTGTTTTGATTTTCTTCCATTGTTTCCAGTAGACCGCCCTGATTCTGCGTCTTGCCCATTCATCCGTTTCTTTGAGAAGACTCTTCATGTCTGCAAGTTTGAAGTAATTTATCCATCCCCGCACGAATTGCTGATATTTCTCTTCTCTTTTCGTATTGCTCATGCCATTGTTTCTGTCTGTCAGTTCCCTGATTTTATTCTTCATCTTTGTAACTGACTTCGGTTGAACTCTAAATCTGCATTTCCCCTTGTATTTGTAAAAGCTGTAACCAAGGTATTTGACCCTGCTGATGTGAGCCACCTCTGTTTTCTTCCGGTTTACTTTGAGAAATAGTTTTCCTTCAATAAACGGAATGATGTTTTTCAAGGTTCTTTCTGCGCTTTTCCTGCTCTTGCAGAAAATCATACAGTCATCGGCATAACGGACAAATCTATGTCCTCTGCGTTCTAATTCCTTGTCCAACTCATTTAGCATGACATTGCTAAGTATCGGACTAAGCGGACCTCCTTGGGGCATTCCTATTTCTGTACGCCCAAACATCCCATTCGCTATAACTCCAGCATTCAGGTATTTGTGTATCAGTGAAATAACTCTGCCATCCTCGATGGTTCGTGACAATACCTCAATCAGTTTACTCTGGCATACTGTGTCAAAGAATTTTTCCAAATCCATATCCACCACATATACATAGCCATCGTTCACGTTCTTTTGGCATTGTCTGAGGGCGTCGTGCGTCCCTCGTTTCGGTCGAAAACCAAAGCTGTTCTTTGAGAATTGTTCCTCATAGATTGGTGTGAGTTCCTGTGCCATTGCCTGTTGTATCACTCGGTCAACCACAGTGGGAACTCCAAGCTTTCTAAACTCGCCTTTTGTTTCCTTGGGTATTTCTACCCTCCCTTAACTTTTGGATCAGGGTTTCCTGGTTTTCTCTTAGGTAGGGCAGAAGTTCATCCACCTGCATTCCGTCGATTCCACCGCTTCCCTTGTTTGATTTTACCTGCTGATATGCCTTGTTGAGGTTTTCTTTCCGCAGAATCAATTCCAAAAGATTGTCCGTCCAGTAGTCTGTGATGACACCGCTCTTTTCAGTAATCTTTGAGTAGTCGAACACTTCTGCATACTCTTTCTGTTCCGCAGATACCATTTGCAGATAGTCCTCTATATGAAGTTGTCTGTCCTTAAATCTACTTTCAGTTACATTCACTGCTTGTGTCTCCTAAAGTTCAGCCCTTCGCCGATGTTTGCGACCATCGGTTTACTATGGCTTCTGCTGACTTCTTGCCATTCGTTGTTACTCACGGATTTCATACTCTGTTTCCATCCGCTGACAAGACCTCCCTTGGTACCACACGTCACTTTCTCTCCATATATCTGCCACATTTACTACAGTTAGTTCCGAGTAGTTATTGGACTTTAGTTTGTAAGGCAACCTTATCCCTAACTATAGCCTGATGTGATTTCTGTTCGTCAGACCAGAGATTTGCCGACTTTATGTGAAGCTTCACATAATGCAGGTTATGAAAAGC
>BLLW01000082.1 GCA_011959285.1 Lachnospiraceae bacterium
TCCCGGCTGCTTAGAAGTGCCGCCCATGGGGACCGGACAGTTACGTTTGCAGTCTCCCCTGCACCTCTCACCCTCTACTGTTTTACTGCCCCATCCGATATCCCTTTAATCACCCACTTCTGGGCGAACATATAGAACACCACCACCGGCGCCATCACCAGCAGCAACCCTGCCAATGCCAGGCTCCACTTCTTGAACTGTCCCCCGAAGAACTGAAAGACCATCAGCGGAAGTGTCTGATTCCCCGGCTGGTTAATGATCAGCGAAGGCATCAGGTAGTCATTCCAAATCCAGATCAAATCCAAGAATATCACCGACAGCAGAATCGGTCGAAGCAGTGCGAACACCACCCGCCAGAACAGCTGCCAGATGCTGCATCCGTCAATAATCGCCGCTTCCTCTATCTCCTTCGGAATCCCATTCACAAAGGAACTGATCAGGAACATCGCCATACTGGCGCCGAATCCCATATAGATGAACCACATGCCCGGCTTGTTCATAAGCCCCAGCTGACCGATCCATTTGACGAAGGGGAGCATGATTCCCTGGAAGGGAACCAGCATACCTGCCACCAGCATGAAATAAATCGCTTTGCTGATCTTTCTGTCATAGGTTCTGGTAAGGCGCCACGCCGCCATGGAGGCAGTGATGATAATCAGTACCAGACTCCCTGAGGTGACGAACACGGTATTTCCAATGGTCTTAAAATACTTGGTATCATGAATCGCCTGCTTAAAATTCTCCAGATACAGATAATGAGGAAGCGCCAGCACATCCGTGAAAAAGTCTCTTTGTGTTTTGAAGGCATTGATGATGATCACATAAAACGGCGACAGGAACAATGCTGCCAGCAAAAGCCCTAAGATTGTCAACAATGCCGTATTGATTTTCTTTCTGCTCATCCCAGCTGTTCCTCCTTTTTCTTGCTGAAGTAAACCTGTGTCAGTGTTATGGCAAGGACCACCAGAAGAAAGATAATCGCCTTTGCCTGCCCCAGTGCATTTTGATTGTAGCGGTAAGCTGTGTTGTAAATATTCATGGAGATCATGGTGGTGGCATCCCCCGGTCCGCCGCCCGTCAGCGCAAGATTCTGGTCATAGAGCTTAAAGGTGTTGGACAGTGTCAGGAAGATACTTACCGTAAAGGAAGGCATGACCATGGGAATCATGATTTTTCTAAGCAACGCACCGAAACCTGCGCCGTCTATCCTTGCGCTCTCAATAATATCGGAAGGAATATTCTGCAGGGCGGCAATATAAATAATCATCATATACCCGGACATCTGCCACGTAGTCAGAATCACCAGTCCAAAGAGCCCGGTTCTTCCATCTGCCAGCCATCCGTTCAAAAAGGACAGCCCCAGCTTCTCACCCACTACCGGAAAGATTTCTACGAAGATAAAGTTCCACACAAATCCCAGGGTCAGACCGCCGATCAGATTGGGCATATAAAACACCGCCCGCATAAACGTACTGCATTTGATATTCCTTGTCACCAAAAGCGCCAGACCAAATCCCACCACATTGATGGAAATCACAGCCATCGCCGCAAATTTAAAGGTGAAAAGAAACGCCCGCCCGAACGACTCATCTGCCAATGCATTTTTAAAATTTTTCAATCTCACGAAAGACTCATAGGTCATCCCATTCCAATCCGTAAAGCTTAAGAAGATGCCCTTCATAAGCGGAATCAACACAATCATGGTAAAGGCAAATAGTACCGGTCCTATAAAAACTACATCCACCAGAAAATTTTTGGCTCGCTTTTTTCCCATTGTCATGCCTCCTATAACCTGTTCTTATAATACCATATAAATACCTGAATCTGCTACTTTGCTGCGGCAAGTTCCTGCCATTTATCAATCATTTCAGATACACATGTATCCCAGTCTTTTCCTGTCAGATATTCCTGAACCTTCTCACCCATAAAATTCTTGAAACCGCTTGGGCAGTTATTCTGCAGAGAAGGAAGAGACTTCCCAGCTGCAATGTACTCTAATAAATCTGCGCCCAGAGGATCTTTGATCTCGAAACCATCAAATCCTTCATAAGGAGGGATCATATTCAGCTTGTTCACCACCAGATCTTTGCCTTCGTCGGAGGTATAGAGCCATTCAAGGAAATCCATGGCTGCCTTCTGTACGGATTCATCCAATTTTGCATTCAAAGAAATATAAGGGGTTCCGATTACCCGCACACAGTCTTCTCTGTAGCCCGGAATCGGTGTGGGAAGAAATCCGATCTCGTCATTTTCAATCATTTCAGGGGAGATTCCCTTGATGATCGATGACACCCAGTTACCGTTGTGCACCATGGCAACTCTGCCTAATGCCAGCCCTTTTTCAATCTGATCTGAATATGCCAGATTGACCACATTCTTTGTATCTCCCTGAGGAACGATTCCATATTCTACCTGTAAGTCGATGAAGTCCTTATAAGCTGCCTGATTCTGCCACTCCAATGTGGGAGCGTTCCATGCGTCAGCCGGCTGTTCAAATTCACCGTTCAAAAATGCGCTGCCCATGTGGGAGCCGATGATCCATGTCTCTTTACCCGGCAGACAGAACACTGCCTCCAGACCAAGCTCGTCCTTTTTGCTGTCCAAAAGCTGCGCTGCTTCCCTTAACGCTTCCATGGAAGTGATGTCGTCAGGGTTAATGCCAGCCTTTTCAAAAATGGTCTTATTGTAGATGATACCAAAACCCTCGATTGCCATGGGAAGCGCTTTTACCTCACCATTCATGGTCGCAATCGTCAGAAGGCTTTCATCTGCCATTCCTGCCAGTTTGGAATCGGACAAATCTACCAGATATTCATCAAACATTTCATAGTCGGAGGGTCCTTCTGTGACGAACAGCGCCGGCATGTCATTTGAACCCAGTTTTGCCTTAAGACGGGTTCCGTAAGGTTCCACGCTGCCGCCGGCTACTTCCGTAATGATGGTTATATTTTCATGACTGTCCATGTAAGCTTGTGCTACCTCTTCCAGTTCATTCTTGATTTCTACCTTATTGATCATCCATGTAAATGTGATCTCTTCCTGTGTATTCGCAGTCGTATCTGCCGCTGCATCTGTGGCTGTATCCGCGGTGGTTTCCCCACCTGCCTCTTGCGCCGCTGCTGCCGGCTGTTCCGCATTTTCTGCGGCCGGTTCTTTGCTTCCACATCCTGCAAGGCAACCTGCTATCATCAATCCTGCAAGGCAACCTGCCAGTGCTTTTCTCATGTTCTTTTCCATTTTTTTCCTCATACTCTTCTCCTTTTTCATAATTTTGTGGTCTTTAGGGCACTAATGCCGCTGCTCCTGCAAGCGCTGCCTCATACCCCAGCGCCGTGTACAAAAATACTGCTCTTCCTGCCTGATGGACGGCTTCCTTTTCAAGCACCCGTCGTATCTCCGGTTCCAACAGATCCAAAGATGCGCTCACCCCTCCGCCAAAAATGACTGCCTGGGGATTTAAGAGATTTACTGCCTGTGCTATGGCAATTCCAAGATATCTTCCCGCCTGCCGGTAAATCTCCATAGCACCCTTATCTCCCTTAACCGCCAGCATACGGCATCCATAGGCATCCACCGGATACGGATGCGCTTTCAAGATCTGCTCCGCTTCCGGGTTAGAAAGAAGATATTCCTGGAACGCTTTTCCTATCGCGGTCCCAGACGCATGCGCTTCCAAACACCCCTCTTGCCCGCAGGGGCAGCGTCTCGGATGCACCCGCTCCACCTTTAGATGTCCAAATTCACCTGCCAGATGATGCCAGCCTGTAATCAGACGGGCATCTGCCACTACAGCGCCGCCAATTCCCGTGCTCACCGTAATCCATAAGAAATCCTTATAGGTTCTTCCATGACCAAATTTCAATTCTCCAAGTGCACAGGCGTTTACATCATTCTCCACATAAACGGCGGGCTGGTTCAGCCGGCGGGCAAACCACTCTGCTACAGGAATATCCCGCCATCCGGAAAAGGGTGCATAAACCAGTATCCCTTTTTCACTGTCCGTCATAGCCGGAAGGCTGATCCCGATTCCCTTTAAACCGGAAGTCTCCGTTTGATGCCTTTTACACAGCTTTGACAGACTTTCTGCGCACCGCTCAAAATGCGTTTCCCAATTTTCTGTGCAGCTTTCAAATTTGATCTGTTCCAGAATCTGCCCGTTTTGATCTGCAAGACCTGTGATGGTCTTGGTCCCTCCTATGTCTATTGCCCCTATCATAGAAATTACCATGCCTTTCCATCACTATGCAGATAATGAATCATTTTTTCTTCCACCAATTTCTGCACAGCCTGCCGTCCCAGCGCAAGTTCATCGGGAGCAAGCGCCATACTCCACTGATTGTCCCCCCGCTCCTTTTTGCCCAGACTATCCAAAAATGCCAGTTCTAAGTCTGTGGCTATGTTTACTTTACTGATACCGCCTCCTTCCATCGCGTAAGACGCTTCTACCATCTGGCTTGGCACCCCGGATCCGCCGTGAAGCACCAAATACACCGGTGTAAGATCGCGAATCGCTTTGATAATGTCGAGCTGCACACAGGGCTGCTTCACCGTATAGACTCCATGCGCCGTCCCTACAGATACTGCCAGCGCATCCACCCCTGTTTGCTTCACAAATTCTAAAGCCTGCCCGGGATCCGTATACAGTTCTTCATCCTTATCTGTCTCCATCATGTCTGTGGTTCCGATTTTTCCTAATTCTGCCTCCACACTTACCTTTCTTCCATGGGCATATTCCACTACTTTTCCGGTAATCTCCACATTTTCTTCAAACTCATGTTCAGATGCATCAATCATCACGGATTCAAACCCTGCCTCGATTGCCTCCCGTATCACATCAAACTCTTTTGTGTGATCCAAATGGAGTGTGGTGGGCTCTGTAATACCCAGCTCTTTTTTTTGCCTGAAAAATTCTTCAGCAAATTCCCCCGGGCAGATACCGTACCGGTTCATTTCCTTTTGCGATATCTGTATGATTGCCGGTGAATGGCAGATTTTAGCCGCCTTTAAGACCGGTTGTATCATCGGTACATATCTTGGGGAAAAGGAACCTGTCGCATACCTTTCCTTCCTGGTATTTTTCAGGATTTCTTCCAGTCTCATTAAAAACCTCCCTCCGCTTCTTTATTTTCATTGCATATGCGCATATATTGTGATACCACATGATCGATGGTCATATGGATATCTTCCACGATTCCATAATTTCTGGATGGTATGGTAATCACCAAGTCAGAAATCTGCTCCAGCTTTCCATGATAATCGCCTATGATGGCTGTTGTGAATGCCTCTTTTTCTCTTGCATATAAATGGGCATTCACCAGATTTGAAGAATTGCCAGATACCGACAACGATATCACCAAATCTCCTTTATTAAGCACATTTTTAAGCTGTTCACTAAATATCTCATCATAGGAAAAATCATTTCCCAGAGCCGTTGTAACCGATAAGTTGTCGGCAAGACTGTAGATTTTCAGCCGTGTGGATCCATCCGTATTGATTCCTTTGGAAAAATCACAGATCCAATGGCTGGCTGCCGCTGCGCTCCCGCCGTTTCCCAGCACAAAGACTTTTCCGCCGGCTCCACGGACTTCTTCCATTTTTTCCCACAACATCTGAATATCCGCTCTGTTAAGCGCCTTCAGTGTTTCGCTCAATTCTTCTGTATATTGATCAAAATATTCCTGTACCATTTTTAATCCTTCTCCTTTATCTTCACTGCCTTTGTCCTGTCACCTTCCAGAAACCATGCGATTTTTGCACTTTCCTCCAGTTCTTCCAATGCGTAAAACGCTTCTTCCATACTCCCTGCCCCTATCACCGGTCCATGGTTGGCAAGCAGGTAGCCTTTTGCATCTGTCAGGGACTGTTCAAATCTTTGAAACAAAGCTTCACTGCCCGGCAGTTCATAGGGCACCCGCACGACGTTTCCCAGCTTCATTTTTAAGTACGGTGTATAAGAAGGAAGACAGTCACTGGAAGATTCATTTTCCATGCAGGACCAAAGGGTGCTGTAAAAACTGTGGGTATGCAAGACCGCCTGTATCTCCTTCTGCTTCTGGTATAACATACAGTGGAGCGGCGCTTCTTTACTGGGTCTTGGTCCGTCTATATGCCGAAATTCCCGGTCCAGCACTGCAAAATCCTCCTTTTTCAGCGTTCCAAAACAAGTCCCACCGGCTGTAATGTAAATATGCTCCTTGAATCGGAAACTGAAATTTCCCGCAGAGCCTGACACCTGATTGCGTTGAAACAATGTATGTGCAATCCACAACGCCCTGTCAAATAACTGATTTAAGTCTTGATCCGTCTTTCGTATGCTCTCCTTAACCATCACTGCACAGCTCCTTTGCCTTCTCAAAAAAGTCTTCCTCTCCAAAGTTGCCCGATTTTAACACCAGCCGCAAGTCGGGACGCGTAACTGGAATCAATATGGGAACACCTGGCGCAACGGATTGTCCAATCCGGAAAGAGGAAAATCCCAATCCTCTCATTACCGCACCTGAGGTCTCGCCTCCTGCCGTTATAATTTTTTGATACCCTTTTTCTGCCGCCCGGAAGGCTAAAGCAGCAAATAAATTTTCCAGCCTTTCTGCCACTTCTTCCTTCCCCATCTCCTGCGCTTTTTTTACGGCTGCAGGATGGGCAGAACTGCAGAACATACAACTGTCATCTGTATTTTCTTCCAAATCTTTGATGTAATCCTGCTCTGCTTTCCTTCCGTCAAAAAGCTCCTCTGGAAGCACCTCAATCACTTTTCCGCCAACGCTTCTATATTTCTCCACCTGCTTAAGGGTCATCTGAGAGCAGCTTCCCGACAAAAATAAGGTTTTCCCTTCCACTTTACCTTCCTGTACATCTGCCTCCTGTTTCCCGTTCCGGGGGCTTAAATGCGCCAGCAGCCCGGACCCGCCTGTAAGCAGCTTCTCTTCTCCCAAACACTCCGCTATCCTTCTGCCATCCTCCTCCGTCTCATAATCCGGCACCAGATAGAAAAAGGAACTTTCCTCTTTCCATCTCTCCATCTGCCTTGCAAATTCCTTCCTGTCATCCAGCGCAGTTTTGGTTAAGATGTGACAGGGATAGTTGCTCTGACCTTTCATCAACGCCGGAATATAGGAATCCCACATGGGCGTCAGGGGATGGTCCTTCATGGCGCTTTCGTGAAGTGGTTTCCCGTCCACATAAAGATGCCCTGCTGTTACCTGCCTGCGGTTCACCGGCAAAGCGGGACACAAGATGGTGTACTCTGCGCCGCAGAACTTCATGAGCGCATCGGCACAAGGACCGATATTTCCCTCCGGTGTGGAGTCAAAGGTAGAACAATACTTAAAGTAGAATTGCTTAACGCCCTGCTCCTTAAGCCACCCTGCCGCCTCCAGAATCTGTTCCACCGCCTTTTCCTTTGGCATGGTCCTGGTTTTTAGGGCGATTACAAGGGCATCGGCTTTAAACCTGTGCCAGTCTGCTTTTTTGGGGATTCCGTTAAAAAGAATAGGTCCAAATCCTGCCGCTTTTAAAAAGGAAGCAGCGTCCGATGCTCCTGTAAAATCATCTGCAATACACCCCAGCATTGTGATACATCCCTCCATGCACGTCTCCTCCTTTCCGCTTCACCCCTTTATTTCACATATCTGTTTTGCTCTCCGCCTATATTCCTCCGCTAACACCCGATATTTGGCTTGCGTTTCTTTTTCCGGCAGATAAATCCTGATATCCTCTTTCCTTTTCTTCCAAGCTCCGTCTGAGAAATCGTTCTCTTCCATTTTCATAAAAAAGATTGCCGCTGCCCCCACAAGGGTGGCTTCCTCCATACATGGTACATAAACCGGCATACCCAGAATATCCGCCTTGATCTTCATCCATTCCCCGCTCTTTGCCGCACCTCCCACACACCACAGCTGCCTATGATTCTTTATCACGCGGCGTCCGGCGCACTCCATAATCCAAGTCCCTTGGTATTGAATGCCTTCGATGATTGCTTTCAAACTTATTTCTGAAGAAACATCCTCCATTTTCCAATGTAGCTGCTCTTTTATATCGCCTCTGTATACGGGCGTCCCAACGCCGCTTAAAAAGGGAAAGTAAAACAATCCTGTGGGTTCGCCTGCCCTGTTCTCCAGCATAGCTTCCAGCTCTTCATAGGTAAGGACGCGCTCCTTAATCTGATTGCCGCATCCCTTCCTGAACCACTCCACCGACTGACCGGATGAGGGAATGTTGCCCATCCAGAACTGCTTTGCCTCTCCCGGATAGGGTCCCAGCACGATTCCTTGATTGAAATCCTCTTCCTTCAAAGGCGCTTTGTCGGTAATGCCCATGTAGGTCTCCGCCGTTCCGCAGCTGTCAACAATGCGCGTACTTTCTTCTCCCGTGATGGCATACAAAGCGCATACATGATCGTGACCGCTGATGGCAACCGCAACATGGCTGCCTAAGATTTCACAAAGCTCTTTATCTGTACACAGACCAATCGGCTCTCCCTCTTTCCGCACGGAAGGGAAGTTTTCTACGGCAAGTCCATACCTTTCCAGTTGTTCCCTATCCCAGCTCTCATGCGTCATGTCGTAAGCATAAGTCCTCGCAGCAAATCCCGCCGTGGTGGAATATTCTCCTGTAAGTTTAAAGGCAATGTAATCGCTAAGGGACAGCCAGATGGAGGTGGATTTCTCCAGCTTTTTATTTTCTATAAGCCACATATACTTATAGATTCCATATTTATAGCTGTTGTAAAGACCGGTTTTCTGGTATTGGCGCCGAATCCGCTCTTCCATTAGCTGTTTCGCAAGTTCCGCGGGTCTTTTATCGAACCATGGCAAAATCTCCGTCAATTCCTCTCTGGTCTTTCGCCCTAGGATGAGCCCCGCTTCCGCCATGCCTGTAAGACAGATTCCGCATATCTCTAAATCTTTCCTGCCCGAAACTTTGCGCACCATTCTTTGAATCTGCCCTTTCACGATTTCATAAACCTGAAGGGGTTTATACCAGCTTTCCTGCCCACAGGTATGAAGAGGGGCTGCCGCTTTTTCTATAGAAATTATTTCTCCATCTGCACTGATTAAAGCTGTCTTAAAATGGGTCGTTCCCGTGTCGATTCCAATTACACACTTCATTGGCATGTCAGATCCTTCTTTAACTTTTCTATTCCAAGACGGGGGCTGGTGAGTATCCTGACCTGTCCCAAAGCATCTGCGCCGTCTAATGCGCCTGCCATGGATGCCTGCGCCAAGAGAATTACCTGTGCGCGGTCCGCCTCCTGCATAACAGCCCCCCTGATCAGGCGGTCATGTTCCTTACGGTCTCCTGCCATCAGAAGGTCATAAGCCCCTTCCACCAGATGAACGTTAATCTCCAATTCCTTTCCGCCCTTGCGCTTAAGCAGGTCCACCGTAGGAGTCAGGGTTGAAGGCAGCGTGGCAAGGACACTGATTCTCGTTCCCATCCGGATTGCCGTATCGATCATCGCCTCATCGATGCGGTAAACGGGTACCTGCAAAATCCGGTCCGCCTCCTCGGCAATGGCGCCTACCGTAGAGCAGGCGCTCAGCACCGCTGCCGCTCCCTGTTCTTCCAGAATGCGCGCATAGCAGATCCATCTGCTCCTCACCGCTTCCTCATGTCCGCCTTCTTTCATATCCGGCAGGATAGAATCATCCAGAATATTGATGACCTCCGCGTCTTCTATGATTTCCTTCACCAAGTCTGTCAAAGATGCCACGGTGGCTGGTGTCGTATGAATCAATCCAATCTTCTTCACTTCGCCTCTCCTTTCTTGATTTATTCACATATTATCATAATATATTCATATAGTCAACTTATTTTAATCATTTTATGAATCTATTTTGAGTTATTTTTGAACAAAAGTGATTTTTTGTAATTTTTCCTTTCCTAATATTTGTTTTTGAGTTATACTAATATCAGAATAAAAAAAATACTTGGGAGGTTCTACGAATGATACCTGCTATCCGCAAACAAAAGATTCTGAATTTACTGCAATCGGGAGAGATTCTATACACCGACTACCTGTTAGATACCTTAGGCGTCTCTCTCTCCACCCTGCGCAGGGATTTGAAAGAGCTGGAAAAAGAAAAGAAAATATCCCATCTACACGGCGGCGGCGTACAGATTATTAAGGACAATATCGAACTGAAAATTTCTGCAAAGTTGAATCTGAATAAAGAAGCAAAAGAGGCAATCGCCAAAAAGGCAGCCTCCTTTGTAAATGATAAAGATGTGATTTTTTTGGATCCTTCCAGTACCACCCTTCCCATGATTCCGTTTCTAAAAGGAATGGACATCACGGTCGTGACCAACGGTCTTTACCATATTAATCAGCTGTGTACGGAAGGGATTCCCTGTATTATGCTGGGGGGAAATATTAAAACATCCACCAGTTCCTGCATCGGGCACATGACGGAATCTGCCCTGAAAGAGATTTATTTCAACAAAGCTTTCTTGGGCGCTAATGGGTTCAGCATTAAGGCGGGTATTACGAATCATGACGGGAATGAAAAGCAGATTAAGAGAATTGCCATGGAACATGCACAGCAGTCTTATTTTCTTCTCGATTCAAGTAAGTATGGGGTCGTTACCATGACGAAGGTTGCTTCATTGGATGAGGTTTCTATTATTACGGAGAGGGATATACCGGAGTTGAAGGAATATGCGGAATTGATTCTTGGTTAAAAAAATGTATAACAGCGCCTAATTTTTCGTCCAAAATTAGGCGCTTGAATTTTTCTTTATACATATTTATATTTCTTCTATTCCCAATACTCTACTAATATTTTTATATATTCTGTATGATAACTGCATAAATTTGTTTCATACTCATTACATATTAATTTGAAAAGTACCTAATTTTTTCAGTTCATCTTCAATATAAACTAATTTTTGTAAATCATCACGATATCTCTCCACTGTTCCACGCATACACACCCTGCGATTGCTTTCTTCCCGATCAAGAAATGTTTTAGATGTATAAAATAATTGCATATCATGTATAGAAGCTGCCAAACAATCATACCCATCTGCCCACTCCTTTAACTCAACAGAAGGAATTGGTAAATCTGACATTTGCCAATAACAATTTTGAATTGTTTTGAACGCTTCTGCACTAATTTGTATAAAAATTTTTTCTGAAATATTTCCATTATCATATTCCTCAAAATATCTCACTACCTCACTCGCCGCTTTTAATAAAAAATCGGCAATTGTATGCGTATGTTCAACAAGTGCGGTATTACAAATCATATTTTCTCTGTATAAATCTCCTAGCATATTATAATTTTTCATTTTACTTACCCATATATCTGACACTATTTGGGAATTTTTATCCAGTCGATACCAATTTTCTCTTCTACTTGTCGGATCTGCCCATCTTGAAAGATATATCCAATTTCTTCTGATAATGTCCTCTTCAGCCTTTCCCCAATATACAAAAATCACCTTTACATATTCCCCTTTAAAACGCCTCTTTTGGTTCAAAGATTCAAATTCCCTCAACAACTTAATCTCTTGCATAATCTGTATCGTATTTTGTGCAATATGCACATCGTCAATTTCACCTTTTGCAATTGCAAAAACACTATATCTCATTTCCATTGATGAATGAAGTATCCTTGTTGAATATATATCATATTGTTTTTGGCAAGATGTGTATATATTCTTTTCTTTACCTTTTTCTTTCTTTATTTGGAAAAGCACATCCCCCGGAATCTTACATCTGAAAATTGGATGTTGTAAAGTTCTTCCATACTTCCTTGCAATACAATCAACTTCAAAAGCGGCACACTTAGCCACATCAATAAGGGATACTCTTCCATTACGAATTCTTGCATTACAAAGAGCTCTCGAAAAGCAATAAGTATATAAACTCACTGTTTTTTCTGGATGCTTTGACGATGAACTTTCAGCATTAGATGACGCAAATACCGCATAACCTGAACGCACATAATCAAAAAGATTGTGACTTGGGTTCACTGTTGATATGTCAGGTATTTCGCCACTGCCCGAATAACAACTATCAATAATAAAAATCTTTGCACATGCTGGCAATCTATCTACCTCATTGCAAAACATTGAAAAGTTCACAATTGTATCTGAAAATTTTAATGAGAATGGGGCTCCACCTCCATGACCAGAAAAATATATAATAACCCGATCAGAAGAAGATATTGTATTAACATATAATGAAATCATGAATTGAAAATCAGAGTACTTAACATAACAATTGCTTCCGCAAATCACTATTTGTTCATCTGCTATCAGTAGCCCATCCATCAGCCCATGCTTTATACATGCATTATCACCATGAACAAAGGACAAATTATAATTTTTATCATCATATTCGGCTATACTAATTAAAAATACCCATACTTTGCTCATTTCTTCTCACCTCTATACTATACTTCAATGTTGTCCATGCGATATACTTAGATATACATTGCACCTTCATCACAAATACATACACAAATTTCAAAAATGTCAGATAATAATTATTTAAGTTTTCATTTCAAAATGAAATTCTGCTGGGTTCATGTCAAATAATGCAATTTGGGGAATAATGATTTTTCCATCAGCTTTACAATAATGGAAAACGTTGCTATCTTCATCTGGGTAGACGCAGTTGGTGATGAAGATTTCGTTTGCAATTAGGATTTCTACACAGCTTACGTCTACCAGGATATCCATCTTTAGGTTATGGTTCCAGAAATCGGGTTGTATTGGGATGGGGCGGCGGCTTTCTTCGTGGTTTGCGGTGTGGTTTTCTACTGTAATGCAGTTTTTGTTCTTTTCAAAGCGGATGGTCAGACCACCGCTTCCTGCTTTGTCTGTCAGGAAGTGCATTTCGAAATAAGTTCCCTGCATCATTTCCCACGCCAAGTCGACTTTCATCCAAAAACTGGTCTTTCCCTCTGCAAAAGAAACGGCTCTGTCAGATTCCAAGGGAATATTAGGCAGCTGGGTTTCGTTTTTTCTCAGTTTCTTGAGGGAGTTTATGAATTCTCCTTTTATCTTTCCCTGCTCTAAGAAGAAGGTTCTGGGGGTCGTCATGGTGCCGATCCAGCCTTCGGTTTTGGTTTTGTGTTCGTTGTCCCATTTGTTCATCCAGGCATTCACCATCATGGGTCCGTTGTTGAATGGGAAGAACTGTGCGGCGTAGTAGTCGCATCCGTAATCCACTTCTTCTTTTGTCTCCTGAAAAAAGGTACCGGCAATTTCTCTGCCAAGGAAGTAGAGGGACTTCTGTCTTATGCCGTCTATGTGTTCCGGGGATGTAAGGAGTATCGTCTTTTCTTCGGTCTGGAAAAGGGAGGGGCATTCCCACATGGTGCCCTGCCCTTCCTTTGCCTTTGCATATATGCCGCTGTAGGACCAATCTATAAGGTTATCTGATTCATATCGGTAGATGCAGGGAATTTCTTCCTGCTTTCCTCCCAACAGCATCTGCCAGCTATGATCTTTTGGATAGACCCAAGGGTCCCGGAAGTCCATCTCTTCACGGCTTTGCGGCAATACCACAGGATTTCTTTTTTCTTTGATAAAGTGAATGCCATCCTCGCTATATGCGACACACTGCACCTCTCTGGGACGCCGATAATAATTTCTTCCTGTATAGAGCAGATAGAGCCTGTCCTCATGCACCACGGCGCACCCGGAAGCGCATCCGTCCCTATCATGAATCGTATCCGGCGCAATTGCCGTAGGGAGCAGACGATAAGAGGTAAAGTCTTTTGTCACGGCATGCCCCCAGCATTTGGGGCGCACGCCTTCGATATCATAAGGATAATAATTAAAAAAGAGATGATATTCCCCCCGATACCAGACCGGTGCATGGGGATCGTTCATCCATCCAGCCGGCGAGGAAAAATGAAATTTCGGGCGCATCTTCCTCGCAAAGAATGCCTCCTGCAAGTTCTGTACATATTTGTCGATTTCCTTCCGCATTCGTCTTTTTCCTCCTATAAGCTTTCCGCTTCACCCACTTTACATAATCATCCAAGCTTCTCTGCTGCTTCTTTCATCAATTCAGGAATCTTAAGATGCTGCGGACAAACGCCCTCGCACTTTCCGCAGGCGATACAGTCCGATGCCTTTCCCGAATGACTCACCAGTCCATGATAGAACATCTGCGGGCGATTGTCACCCGGATACATACGCATGGTATTCAGGGCGCGGAATACGTCAGGAATCTGAATGCCTTTGGGACATCCTTCACAGCAATACCGGCAGCTTGTGCAGGGAATCACCGGCATATCCAGCATCTTTTTCACTACCTCGCCGATCACTTCCTTTTCTTTTTCATCCAAAGGTTCAAACGCTGTAAAAGTATGCAGATTGTCTTTCATCTGTTCTTCATTTGACATGCCGCTCAAGATTGTCGCAACACCTGTAAGGGAACCTGCAAACCGCATAGCCCATGATGCAGCGGACGCCTCTGGGCGCACTTTATTGAACATCTCTTCAAATTCCGGCGTAAGCTCTGCCAGCGTCCCGCCTTTTACCGGTTCCATTACAATAATCGGAAGTCTTCGTCTGCGCAATATCTCATAAAGTTTTCCTGAATGAACCAACGGATTTTTCCAATCTGCATAATTAAGCTGAATCTGGACAAATTCCACTTCCGGGTGCCGGTCTAGAACTTCCTCAAGCAGCTTTGGACTGCCATGAAAAGAAAATCCAAAATGCCGTATCTTCCCTTCTTTCTTTTTTTCTACTGCCCACTGAAAGCAATCAAACTTTTCGTAGGTTTCATAATGATCTCCATCTTCCAAAGCGTGCAGCAGATAAAAGTCAAAGAAATCTGTTCCGGTCCTTGCCAACTGCTCAGCAAAAAGCCGATCCCGATCCTGTGCACTGCTTATTTCCCATGCCGGAAGTTTGGTAGCCAGATAAAAAGAATCCCGGGGATAGCGCTGCACCAGCGCCTCCCTAACCGCCGTCTCCGACTTTCCGCCATGATACCCATATGCTGTGTCAAAATAGTGAAATCCTTCTTTCTCCATATACAGATCAACCATATGACAGACTTGCTCCATATCAATCTGTCCGTCCCTCTCTGGAAGTCTCATCAATCCAAACCCCAGCTTCGGCATTTTTGTTACGTCAATACACATCTTCTCCATCCTTCTTTCCTCCTGTTATAAATATCGTCCTGTAACGCTGCTATGATCTGCAGCAATGTCTTCCGGCGTTCCTGCAGCAATGATCCGCCCGCCCTCTTCTCCTCCGCCCGGTCCCATATCTATGATATAGTCGGCGTTGTGAATCACAT
>BLLW01000083.1 GCA_011959285.1 Lachnospiraceae bacterium
GTCGTCGTGGGCACAGCCGTAGGCGTTGCCGTGGACACAGCCGTAGGCGTCGTCGTGGGCACAGCCGTAGGCGTTGCCGTAGGCTTTGCTGTTGGCGTCGCTGTAGGTTTTGCCGTTGGCGTCGCTGTGGGCTTTGCCGTTGGCGTTGCTGTGGGCTTTGCCGTTGGCGTCGCTGTAGGTTTTGCCGTCGGTGTCACCTGTGCAGGCACTGGGCATGCACTGAGAGGCATATTTTCGTAAACCGGAATCTTGAACACAAAGGAGTTATCCAGCGAGTTAATCTTGCTATAAGCCGTTCTCACCATCTGGGATTCTGTATACGGCGCCATGATATTCTGCATATATTGGTGTGTATACAAAGTACCATCGCTGGCATCCACGTCAAATTTCTGAAGGTATAGGGTATCCTGTCCTCTCAGAATATAACTTTTCGATAAGATACCGGAGCCCCCTTTGATGGAAGCGTAAGGTGAGTTCCATCCTTCTTTAACGGCTTTCGCAAGCCCCGACTCTATTACCTGCTTCGTAGTTGTTCCCGAAGCGCCGATATTGAAATAATTATAATAACCCCTGTATGCGGGAACTGCATCATAGGTTCCTGAAATCAATGCAGACTTTCCCTCCCCCTGCTCCTGAAAGACGCGGCAGGCTAAGTGGAATGGGCTTACCTTTAAAGATACCCCTACCTGGAAAAATGCGTCTGCATAAGTCATTCCTGCACCCGGCAGTTCTCCCCGCATAAATGTATTGTTCAAAATATTCTGCACTGCTGCCTTTGAGTGATAAGATGAATTATAAGTCAGCTGCTCAAATTGAAAAATTCTTGTTTCATCCAAAAAGTTTCTCGGATCGAGATAATACTTAACGGCAGCTTCCGATGCATAATACCAGCCCGGACTGTGGTAACCCGCACGGTAGGCAGGTCCCATTACACTGTTAATCAGACTCCTGCCCTTGGAATTTTGGCTGTTTACCACCTTCTGCCAATCAAGACCTGTGTTCTGCCTTACGAACGTCCAATTGGGATGTGCCTGCTTCAGCTGCACCAGCTTATCCCTGTACGATGCCGGGAACTGCTCTATATCAGGATACCCGCCCATGTCGGCGGCATACATGGCAATCCTTGCAAAATAATTATTTTCCCATGCCGTAAATATTTCGTTAGAATAGGCAAGATAATTCCTGTCAACATAACCTGTATAGGAATCTCCATTGTGTTCAACGCTCACCCCGTACCAAATGGTATAGTCCGGATCCAGCGCAACACCGTTAATCAGGACCGTGGTACCTGAAGGAAGCCATACAAGGTCTTCACTGTTTATATCAGGCTCCCTTTTCAGTCCATAATAATCGCACAAGTAAATCAGCGCCATCAGCGGATCCTGCTCTGCAATCTCGCTGAGCGCACTTTGCGCTTCCTGTATATATTCCTCAAATTCCAGATCTTCTCCAAGTTCATCCAGCCCCGGAATCCCTTCCTCTGGGAGTTCCTGCACATTTTGCTGCAGCGGCGGTGGGGTCTGCACCGGAGCTTCAGGTGTGACACCTTCCGGATTCTCAGGCGTATTTTCTCCGGAACTTTCAGGCGTACCGCCCTCGGGATTTTCCGGTATAGCTTCCACCGGCATCTCCATCGCAGCTCCATCCGGATTTTCCTGTGCGCCTCCCTCTGCCGGCGCCCCCTCCACAGGGGCAGTATTTCCATTGGGATTTAGCTCACCTGCCTGCCCAGCCTCAGGCAGCGGATTTTCCTGCACATTTTCCACTGCGCCATTATCCAGTTCCGCTCCCCATGCGCCGAAACCTGATTGCATAAAGATGGTAATACATAACATAATCGTTAAAAAGACTTTATTTTTTCTCATTAGTGCTCCCCAGAGATTTACGTGAAGGTATTCTTTGACGCTATATACCTTACTATATTCTCTAAATTATGTCAACCGGCAAAATCCAACTCCTACTGAACATCCGCCATCTTCTGTCTCATTCCCAGCAGTATTTTCTTCTCCAGACGGCTTACCTGCACCTGACTGATTCCCAAAACTTTTGCAACTTCTGTCTGCGTCTTATCCTGATAGTATCTGAGCCGGATCAGCTTCTGCTCTTTTTGTGACAGACCACTGATTAGCTGCCGTACTACCAGATGGTTCAATACAGTCTCCTGTTCATTCTGCTTTTCATCTGCCAGCTGATCCACCATAAATATCTCGCTGCCATCATTTTGATATACCGACTTATAGATAGATTCCACTTGCACAGAAGCATCCATGGCAAGCACCACTTCCTCCACAGAAAGCGCTGCCTCCCCAGCGACCTCTGCAAGTGTGGGCTCACGGTTCAGCTGATTGCTAAGCCTTTCTTTGGCGTATTTCACCCGCATTGCATTTTCCTTTAAAGTCCGGGACACCTTGACCATTCCGTCATCCCGGATAAAACGCTTGATTTCGCCGGTAATCAGCGGAACAGCATAGGTAGAAAATTTGACGTCGTAGCTTGTATTAAATTTATCGATGGACTTGATCAGTCCTATCACGCCAATCTGAAACAAGTCTTCTGCATCATATCCCCTGCCGGTAAAGCGTTTCACAATATGACGCACCAGCCCCAGATTCTGCTCTATCAGTACTTCCCTTGCTTCTTTTTCTCCTGCCTGTGCTCTCCCGATCAGTACTGCGTTCTCTATCATAAATCAATCCTCTTGCCTGATCCATGGTGTGGTTCCTAATTTTTTCTTCATTTGCACGGTTGTTCCCATCCCTGGGACAGATATCACCTCCAGGTCATCCATGAACGCCTCCATAAAGGCAAATCCCATTCCTGACCGATCCATATCCGGCTTTGTGGTAAAAAGAGGTTCCATCGCCTGCTCTATATTCTCAATCCCCTTCCCTGTATCCTTAACCTCCACTAACAAAACATCTTCCTCTATCAGACATCGCATATAAATCTGCGGCATTTCTTCTGACGGATTTTCACTTTCATACTCTGCATCATATCCGTGGATAATGGCATTGGTCACTGCCTCAGAAACCGCCGTTTTAATATCTGATATTTCTTCGATTGTGGGGTTAAGGGGCGTTACAAAAGCTGCCACCGCTATTCTGGCAAAAGCTTCATTCACTGAAATAGCGTCAAATGTCAGATGCATTTCATTTTTCAACATAGTATTGTTCCTTATCCCGTTGTCCATTCTGTGTCCTGTCTCCATATTCTCTTCCTTTCACACGTTTGTTTTTTATTCCATGATTTCAATAACTTTATGTAAACCGCATATCATTAATGTCCGTCTGATGCGCATATCCGTATTGATGGCGAAAACCTTTCCTCCGAAATAAGATATTTTTTTATATCTTCCTATGATTATTCCTATTCCGGAACTGTCCATAAAACGGGTATCCTCAAAATCAAATACAACGTTCCCCACGCCCTCCTTCATGATATACTCATCAGCCGTCTTACTTATGTAAACCGACTTATGATGATCCACCTCCTCTGGCATCCTAACCATCAGGTAATTATCAATCACTTTAAAATTTTCTTCCATACAAAATCCCCTTCCTGACTCCTTATAAAAAAGTGTCGGTTTGAACGCACTTTCTTACAAACAAAAAAGAGAACAAACTTTCATCTGTTCTCTTTCGTGTACTGGTTATTTGGTTTCTGCTCACTTAATCCGCATTATTAATTTCAGCCAGATAAGTCTCTGACCGATTTGCAATTTCTGTATCAGGGAAATTGTCGATTACCTCTGCATACAGTTCTTTTGCCTTGTCCTCGTCACCGTTTCTCCTGTAGCTATTTGCAAGGTGATATAATGCATCACCGTTGGCGGAATCATATTGGTATGCTCTTGTCAGATTGGGAATCGCCGTTTCATAATCATCTGCCCGATAAGCAGCATAACCGGCATTGTAATAATAATCCACCAGTCTTTCCCCAACCAGCCCCAGAAAATCATCATACAGTGCAATAAATGACTCTGTCTTTTCCTGACTGCCTTCCGTCTTGTCCGTCTCTTCCTCCTCATCCAGTGCTTCTAAATATGTGGCAATCGCCTCAATATCATCCGGATTCCTCAGATATGCATCAACCGCCATCATCAGTCCGTCCGTTGCCTTGAGCGTGCCGTCTGTTCCTTGATAAGAAGCAAGTTCTACTGTAAACGCTGCATTCTCATCGGTAAGCTTTTGTATCTTTTGTTCCAATTCATCGATGGTTGCTGTCTTGGCATCAGACTGTTCACTGACAGCCCTCAATTCGCTATTAATATCCGCCTTTGCATTTTGAATCTGTCCTGGCAGAATTAGAAAACAGGCAATCGCAACACCGATAACCACCCCCAATCCTAGGTTCAGCAAGGTGGAAACTCCTTTGGATTCCTTCATATTCACCGGCTGAATAATGGTTTCATTACCGCTTTGATAACGCACCACATTTTCCCGAACTGCCTTCCTCTTTGAAGCGCTTTTGACAGCCTCCTCCGGCATCAGCATGTGTTCTACTTCTTTCATGTAACGGAGCGTGGTGGTATTGTTCATATCAATCTGACAACATTTCTCCAGTTCCCTGTGCGCCTTCTCCCATTCATCTGCCACAATATACAAAAGCGCAAGGAGCTGATGCGCCCTTACATATTTGGGATTATAGGAAAGTACCTTTTTCAGCTGTATCACAGCCAAATCTTGACTGTTCTGGTAACAGTAAAGCAATGCCTGATTGTACTTTTTGATTGTCTGATTAATCGTATCAAGCCTTGCCTGATTCGTCTGTATCATATCAATGTAGTCATCTGCAATATTCTTTTTGGGACGCAGATTTTTACTAATGACCCACTCGCCTAGTGCAGATACGACTTCTCCCATCTCAAAGTAAACAAGACCAAGGAGATTTCTTGCATCTATATTATTCTTATTAAATTTTAAACTTTGCCGTAAGCTGATAATTGCTCCGGATAAATCTCTTACCGTGGCCTTTTCCAGTCCATCATTATAAAAACGGTTGGACATGAACATAATTTTCTTATACAAAGACACATCCGCACCACAGCCCGTACAAAAATCGTGTTCTGACAAACGGCACCCACACTTATAACAAACCATGCCGTCACTCCTCACTCTTCTTCGGTTTTTGCCTTTTCTACCATTTTAATCAATATATCTGCCATATCCGTCAAATCCTGGTTATATATCGCCTCTTCCGCATCCTCCACTTCAAGACTTGGATGGAATTTCTTCAATTCCTCTTCAAAATCGATCATTCTATTTTCTCCTCATCAGGGACTTCATCTGTCCTATCAAATAGATTGAGCCGGCAATATAAATCATATCTCCATCCTCCTTCAAGGATAGCAGGCTTTCATATGCCTCTTCGGCATCAGCATGAAAACTGCATGCTATTTCCGTATATTGCGCCCAAATTGTTTTCAGTTCTTCTATGGATGCACTTCTGTCTGTCTCCAAAAGAGTTATCGCTGCCTGATCAAAAAGTCCGGATTGTATGATCTTCTGAATCATACTGTCATAACGCTTGTCCTGGACAACCCCGAATAATAAAAAACGTTTTCCCTTACCCCCGTCCCTTTGCACGGTGTGCAGAAATGCTTCTATACCATCTTCATTATGCGCGCCATCCAGATAAATATCAGGCATGACTTCTTCCATCCTGCCCTGCCACCTTGTAAGGCGCAGACCCTTTCTAATGGAAGCCTCCGTAATACCTTTATCCTTTAACACTTCCGCCGCTGCTACTGCCAACGCGGCATTCTCTGCCTGATACAGCGCCACAGTGTCAAGTAAAAGGCTAACATAATTATAATAACCAGTATGGAACGAAAAATCAATGCTTTTATTGTTTATATTCACATTCAAAATATTGTCTTTTCCGATTTTTATCGCGGGACTTTTTGCTTTTTTGGCATATTGGGTCAAAACCTCCGTGCTCTCCGGTCTTTTATCCATAAAGACCACCGGCACGCCTGGCTTAATAATGCCAGCTTTTTCTGCGGCTATTTCGGACAGGCTGTTCCCAAGATACTCCATATGATCATAGCCGATTTCCGTAATAATACACACATCCGGCTTTTCAATGCAATTCGTCGCATCCAGCCTTCCACCGAGCCCAGTTTCCAGAATAATATACTGTGGCTGCTTCTTTGCGAAATAGTCCATCGCCATCAAAAAAAGAAATTCAAAAAAAGAAGGATGGTTCTCTCCATCCGCTATTTTTTTGATTTTCACAAAACTGTTTAAAAATTCTTTCTCTGAAATCATCACACCGTTGATGCTGATCCGCTCCCGCATGGTTTCTAGATGAGGAGAAATGAACATGCCCACACTGTATCCGCTCTCCATCAAAATAGAACGCAAATAAGCACAAACGGAGCCTTTTCCGTTTGTGCCTGCAACATGAACAATTCTGCTTTTTATTCTACCGTCTGAAATCTCTTCCAACAGCCTTCCGGTATCCTCTAAGGTATGCTTTCCGGCAAACCTAGGGATGTCAAGAATATATTTCTCTGCTTCTGCATATGTTTTCATATTTCCCTCACCCTGCCGCACAAGCGGCGCTTTAATCAGTAAGCTCCTAAGAATATGCAATGACGCTGCTTTCAATCATGCCTCTTTCTTGGAAATACTTCATAAAACAGGTACTTCGCTCTATGGGCATTTGAATCTGCGCAAGGCACACCACCGTACCTCGGTAAACGTTGCCGTTTACCACAATCTCCGCCTGTTTCCCTTTGGCAATAGCCGCTTCACATCTCTTGCGCTCTTCTATGTTTTCCCCAAGCTCTTTCTTAAGGGATTGAATTCTGGATTCAAGGTCCTTGATTCGCCCTTCCATGATATCCGGTATTTTTCCGTTTGCCGCCTTCTTTTTACGCAGGAGCTCGGATGCTTTTTCTGTGAGTTCTTGTAATTCCTCACTTTGTTCCATCTCTGCCGCCTTAACAGTCTGCAGTCTGGTGTATACTTCCTTTTCGCTGCCTACATGAACGACCGTCCTTACCTCTGCTGTATTTCCAATCTCTGTTGCAGTGATTCCCAGCATCGCATGGGTGTATCCGCCAATAATGGCGCCCTTATTTCCCGTTAAAATGACCTCCCCATTGGATGCGATTCTGGAATTCAAAATTGTATTTGCCTGTACATTACCGCCAGCGTTTACCACCGCATGCTCTATAAAATCAGCAAAAACATTTCCTCTTGCAGAAACCTTGGCTCTTTGGGCTCCTTGGATGCCTTTTTTTAAGATTACATCACCACCGGCAAATAGACTGACCGCTTCCACCGTTCCCTGAATCTCAATATTCCTTCCAGCCCTTATCACCACGCCTGCTTCCACATTTCCATTGATGACGATATCTCCGTAAAACTCGATCTTACCGGTTATCAAAGTGACATCCCCGTTGATTTCATGCAGAGACTGGATATCTATCTTTCCATTTTTAAATTCAATCTTTCCATCTTTCTGCGCAAGATAGACATCTGGATTCTTCGGGCTGCACACAACCTGCCCCCGTAGCGGCGCTGCCTCCTTGACTCTTTTGACCGGCAGGACTCTTCCTCTCACATCATAACCATTCTCACCCTCTTCAGCGTGATGGTAAATGGCAATCACTTCATCCTTCTTGACATTCTGGAGCACACTCATGCTGGTATAATCCACGCTGCCGTCTGCCAATACTTTAGGCGCCCTATGCTGATCAGGATCGAACTTGTACTCATAGTATCCGTCTTTCCCCTCGATTACCGGCTGCCCTTTTGCAATTACAATCTCACGCTCATATACCTTCTTTTTAATCATAGCTGTCAGATTAGATTGATGAAATCCTGTTGTAATTCCATTCTTCTTGATGAAATCCATGATTTCTTCCATGGTATATTTTTCTTTTCCCTTTCCGGGCACAGTCAAATAGAGCCATGCTGTCATGTCATCCTCTGCTATTTTTATATAAGAACCATTTTCTTCAATACTAAGGGCCTTGGTATTGGTCTCGTCTATAATATCACTTAAAATCTGCCCCTCCGGGATCGGCTCTGATATCGGTTCCTCACTCCTAGCGCCCTGACCTCCATCTTCCTTAATCAGCGCTTCCATTTCCTTCCTGAGTTCCGCGATTTCGTCTTCAGATAAAAAATCTGCTTTACCGCCCATCATATGCCCTCCCTTCTTTTCCTGTCTGTAATATTATGCATATGGCAGTAATAATACCATTACTATTGTAACATCTTTTCTATCATTGTTGCAAACATAAAAAGAAAAACGATGAAATAATTGTAACAGTTCACTGCTGGGGCAGTCAAGTCTGCACGTTTTGTCAGCTGAATTTACGGATCAGTTCTATGATGCGACCAGCACAAGTCCTAATATCTTCCTCTGAAAGCAGCCCCTCTGCATATGCCTCGCAAATATTCTGATGATCCTGTGGGTTTCCCGGCATGATAATGTCATTTCCTGCTACAGGGCATTTCCATGGGACACTTCCGTCCTTAGGCACGGTGGTATTCCAATCGGACATGATAACACCGTCAAATCCCCACTCATTACGGGCAATGACTGTACACAAATCTCTACTGTTGGCGGTATGCGTCCCGTTAATCAGATTATAGGAGGTCATCATAGCCGCCGGCGCACTTGCCTTGACCGCTATTTCAAACCCGCGCAGATAGATTTCCCTAAGCGCGCGTTCAGACACGCACACGTCTACCCCCATGCGGTTGTCCTCTTGATTATTACAGGCAAAATGTTTAATCGTCACGCCGCATCCTCTTTGGCTCTGCACCCCCTTTGTCACTGCCGCTGCCATCACACCAGATAAAAAGGGATCTTCTGAATAATATTCAAAGTTGCGCCCGCACAGCGGATTCCTGTGAATATTCATTCCTGGCGCTAGCCATAAATCTACGTGAAATTCCTTCATTTCCGCCGCTACAGCTTCTCCAAATCTTTCCATAAGCACTTCATCCCATGTCTGCGCCATCATAGTCCCCACAGGAAACGCCGTACAGAACTGATAATAGACGTCCGTATTTTCATGATAAACCATAGGTTCCAGAAATCCATTTTCCAAACTTCCCAGCACCCCTGTTCCATAGATACTGCCGTCCTTCCGATCCACCTCATAGCTTTGCCGCAGCCTAAGTCCTGCAGGACCATCCGCCATGATCAATGAGCGGATGCCATATTTTTCTTCCAAAAACTCGGAAGTCTCCCCTGCGGAGCCGGGAACCCGCTTGCCCGAAGAACCGAGGGTGCTCGCCCCCTTGGTAATATTGCCGTATAAAAGCGAAATCAGGTCTTCCACAGGCTGGTCCGGTTTTGGATAGGGTTTGCACTCTCTGCGTGCTTCTTTACCAGCAATGAATGTATATTCGCATATCCCTTTCCTCTTTGCATCTGCAAGCCAGTTTTTTTCCCTGTTCTTTAGCTGCGCTTTCCTGCTCAACTCCTTTAAGCCCTTCCGACCTTGGAAAACCGGATGCGTATGCTCAATTACTGCTTTCTCCGGCACATACACCAACGCGGCAAGATGCAGGGAGGCGGAGTGTTCTCCTATCCACACGCCATATGCGCCTTTCTCGACGATCCATGCACATTCTTTTTCATAAAAACTTGCCATCTGCTTCTGTTCTATACGGACCACCACCTTTTGGGACTGTCCCGGAAAAAGAAGCTTTGTTTTGCAGAATCCTGCCAGGCGCTGATACTCTTTTTCTTCTCCCTCCTGTGGCAAAGTCAGATAGACCTGGACCACCTCCCTGCCCGCATAGCGTTCTCCGATGTTCTTCACCGTCACATCTACTTCCAGCTTATTCTTTTCGATTCTCAATCTGTCAAATCTGATCTCAAACAAGGTGTAAGAAAGCCCATATCCAAAGGGAAACAAAGGTTTCACATCAAAACTGTCAAAATACCGGTAGCCAACATAGATGCCTTCCCTGTATTCATCATTCTCAAGATTGCCATTCAAATAACCAAAGGCATTTGCGCAGGGATAATCCTCATACCTGCACGCCCATGTCGACGTCAGCCTTCCGCCGGGAGCTGCATGACCGAATAATACATCCGACACAGCGCGTCCCCCCTCCTGTCCAGGCTGAGAAATCAACACGACAGCCTTAATGTACTCTGCCTTTTCCAAAATATCTGTGAGTTCTACGGGACCTCCTGTATTTAAGATTAAAACAATTGGGATTTGCCGCTCATTTAAGAAAAGTAGTTCTTTTTCCTCCTTGTCGCTTAAATAGTAATCTCCTTTTGTTTTACGCCGGTCTTTTCCCTCTCCCGAAATGCGGCTTAAGACGTAAACGGCTGCCTCTGCTCCCTGCACATCCCCCTTTCTGATTTCACGTCCCTGAGGCAGCGCAAATGGGTTGGCTGCATAAGCATCAAAGGGATTCTCCATATGTTCCGCCGCCTTAAGTACCTTTTCCTTCCACACATTTCTGGCTTTTCTATAGCACTCCCCATATTCTTCAAGCCACGCTTCGCTTACCAGAACTGCTCCCTTCTCCTTCATTCCCTGATAAATTGAAAAGCTCTCCCTGTTATTAACATCTCCGGAGCCCGTGCCGCCTTTAACTGTCTGCATAGCGCCGCTGCCAAGCAGCGCGATGGGCGTTTTGGGATTAAGCGGCAGTATTCCGGCATTTTTCAGAAGAACCATTCCTTCCACAGCAATCTCCCTTGCCAGACGACCATGACAGGTCTCTCTATCTGAAATCTCTCTGTTCTTCGACCCGCTGTGAACCCGACCCTGATTACTCATAAACTTTGTTTTCCTCCTTTTTTATCCCTTATTTTATACACAATTACGCCTTCAGCGCATCCCCGCGGCATATACAATCCTTTTACTGGCATATATGCCCAAAGCGCACCGAAGGCGTTCATCAGATTTCATGGACCATCAACATATCCTTTTATTCTTTTACACCGCCAAGAGTCACTCCTGCAATAATATATTTTGAGAGGAGCAGATAAATTATGATGATGGGAACGATAGCCACCATTATCATCATATAAATCTTTGCACTGTCAAAGTTCATATAATCCGCACCGCGGAGCGTTGCGATCAGAATCGGCACCGTCATTTTGTCTTTTGACTGAATCACCAGCGCAGGCACGAAGTAATTATTCCATGAACCCACAAAAGTAAAGATTGCCTGCACCGCAATAGCCGGTTTCATAATTGGAAGGACAATCTGGTTAAACGTCCTGAATTCCCCGCTTCCATCGATTCTTGCAGCCTCCACCAATGACAGCGGAAGAGATGACTGCAGATAACTGAACATAAAGTAGAATACCGCCGGCGAAGCGATTGATGGGATAATGAGTGGAAGCAGCGAATCATACATTCCCATCTTCGTAATCAACCGCAAAAAGCCCATTGCCGTAACCTGTGTCGGCATTACAAGGATCGCCATGATAAAAGTAAATGCAATTTTCTTTAATTTAAAGTCATAGGCATAAAGCCCATACGCTGTCAGTGAAGAAAAATAGGTACAGATTGCTGCGGAAGCGCCGGACACGATCAGACTGTTCAGGATTCCCCGGAACATAGGGAAAGTTCCATCATTTGCCACCTTATTTAAGTTTGTCAGAAATTCTTTTCCCGGCAGTGCCGAAAAACCCTTCTGTAAGTCTGCGTGTGAACGGGTCGCATTAACAATCAAAATATAGAAGAAGAACAGGCACATAAATGCCAGGATAATCAGCACGGAATGCACAATGATACTTCTTATTACGCTTGGTTTTTTTGATTTCATACCACTATTTCCTCCTTCTTCTTTCTTCCCTTGCACGTCGCTTTGCCGCTGTCTTCGCCTCATCCGAATCGTTGCGGTTGGTCATTCTATAAACGATGAAGCACAAAATGCCGCTGACAATAAACAGATAAACCGACAATGCGCCCGCCATACCATAGTTCTTGCTCTTTAAATGGCTGTTGAGGAACATGATCAGCGTCATGGACGTACGGTCCGGCGCCCCCTGTCCGTTGGTCAAAATCTGCGGAACATCGAACATCTGTAATCCGCCGATGATTGCTGTAATCAATGTATAAGCAAGGATTGGACGGATCAAGGGCAGAATGATATACCAAAATCTCTTGATTCCCCTGCATCCATCTATTTCAGCTGCCTCAAACACATCTACGCTGATTCCCATAATTGCCGCCATCAGCATAATGGTCGTGTTGCCGAACCACATCAGGAAATTCATAAAGCCCACCAGCGACCGGGTTCCAAATGTAGATCCCATAAAGTCAATTTTTTCTTTGATGACCCCCATGGACATCAAGATGGAATTGACTGGACCATTGGTAGAGAACATAGTAAAGAACAACATTGCAAAGGCTGACGCCATGATCAGATTAGGCAGGTAGATGACTACCTTAAAAAATTGCTTTCCATGAATCTTCAGCCTTATATCTGTAAACCACACTGCAAGAAGCAGGGCTATCCCAATCTGCGGGATAAATCCAATCACCCACAAAATCAGGGTGTTTGCCCCATATCTTAACATATCGGATTCCAACAGACTTACATAATTGTCCAGCCCAATGAAGGTCGGTCCGATTTCTTTGATTCCCGAGCGGTAATATTCAAAAAAGCTGTAGCGGACCGTATCCACTAATGGAATCAATGAAAAGATAAAATAACATAGAAAAAACGGAAGAATAAAGTAATATCCCCATTTTGCATAGCTGATACTTTTCTGCCTTTTCTTCATAAAACACCCTTCCTTTCCGCACAGTCTGTCACGCACTTAAAAGTGCGCGACAGATTGATTTTTCTTTTCTTATTCCATTTGGTCCTGCCAATTGATTTCTGTAATATCAGGATAACGCTCCTTTATTGCAGTCTCAAAGTTCGTCTTGGCTTTATCATAGTCGACCTTTCCCTGGAAGTAATCGCTGAATGCATTCTGAATCAGTTCAACACATCCCTGATCATAAGCAGAAAGTGGCGCGATTTTTATGTTCTCTGCAACCGGTGCAAAATATACAAAAGGATTCTGACCGCCTAAGAATGCCGATGCAAAGGAAGCATCTGTGGTTGCTTTTTTCATACCGTTTATCGTATTCGTAAAGTCAGAATAATCTTTGGAAATTTTCAAAAGATTATCTTCTGTCGCTGTCATCGCAAGGATAATATCTTTTACATGCTCTGGGTTATCTGTCCCAGTGCATGCATGTATGTAAGAACCTCCCCAGTTGTATTCCTGTGGGGGATTGGTAACAGCCCAAATGCCTTCATCTCCATCCCAGTTCGGCTTTAAGACAAAATCGATTCCCCATGCTGGAAGCAGGAATGCAAATACTTTAGAGTCTGATCCCATAGATTTGTTCCAGTCATCATTCCACTGTCCCTTTACCGTCTTATTTAGATAACCTGCATCCAGCCATTCTTTAGAATCATTGATCCAGTCAATAATCTTTTTATCAACATTGATAGTCGTCTCGCCCTGCTTTACCCATGAATCCGAAATGCTGTTTCCATAAAGCCGGAACGTATCTGCATAAGATGCAAATGTATAATATCCTTTTGCCTTCAGTTCTTCCGCCGTTACTTTTATCGTATCCCAATCTTTTACCTTTTCACCGATAACGGCAGGATCATCTGTTCCAAATACATCTTTGGCAATATCACGGCGGTATACCAAAAGACCGGGACAGCACTGCCATGTAGAACCTCTCTGGACGCCATTCATATCAGAAGCAGTGGTCCTTGTAAAACCATACTGATCTTTCAGGTCTGTATCAGGATTGATGCCGAGATCGGCAAGAGGCATGGCAACATCCGCCTCCGCGTCCGTATATTTGTTCACATAGTCTGTCTCTGATAAGAAAATATCTATCTTATCATCTGCTGCGGCACTTGCCTGATTCAAAAGCGCTTCATCCAACTTCTGCTGATAAACGCCGTCCTGATTCGGATTGATGATCCAATGAATCTCTGTTCCATCGTTCAAAATCGTCACCGTCCCGTCTTCAGAAACTTCCTTTACCTCAGGATAAATTGCATTCACACGATCCGAAAACTCATTGTTCCAACAATAAACATTGATTACTTTTCCTTCTTCGCCTGCCCCATCAGGCTTACTCGAATTTCCACACCCAGCTAATGCGCTGACGCACATACCTGCAGCTAGCAGAACAGCAATCACTCTCTTCTTCATTTTATCTTTTCCTCCTTACATTTGTGAATTTTGCTATCACGTTTTTCTGTAGTATAGTCCATTTTTTTTGATCGATATATTATAAATATCTAAAAAATGTCAGATTCATGACACGAGTTTCAAATACAGATTCACCAGATTTTCATAGCATTGATGCTTATATTAAGGAAGTGATGCCACTATTTTGTTTTCATGTCATGAATCTGATATTTTTCACGCTTTTCTTATTTCTTGCCAAATATATGCCCCTGTATAATGGTTACATAAGTAAAAATGGAAGGAGACGATACCTTGAAACACTTGCACTTTATTGATACAAATGGCGGTTTTACATTGGATAAATCCGAAAATACCAGTTATCTGTATTTCCCGCTTGCTTCGGAAACCGGATTAAAATGCTCTGTCACCCCTAACCTCGGGGGCGATGCTTCTCTTAGTCAGAACAGCTTCATTTTGGAGCCCGTAAGTTCCGAGAATTTACATAATAACCGCTCTGTCCGTAATTTCTGGTGCACCGTCGATGGAACAGACATCTACTCTGTTGCCGGTGTTTCGCCGCAACAGGAGGCGGATAAGTTTTCTGCTGCACAGGATAACAGTACCCTAACTGCAGGCTTCATGCATCACACAATAGAACGGATCTCAAACAAATTTCAGATTGCATCCTCCGTCACCTGTTTTACTCCCGTAAAGGATAACGTGGAGATTATGTATATCGTAATTCAAAATAGGGCGGAGCGTCCCCGCAGTTTGAGTGCCTGCGCCGCTGTTCCGATTTATGGAAGAAGCGCTGACAATCTGAGAGACCACCGCCATGTGACATCCCTCCTGCACCGCATAGATACCTCTGAAAATGGCGTATTAGTATGCCCTTCCATGTCTTTTGATGAACGCGGGCATCAGGAAAATCATCTAATCTACTATGTGCTGGGCTGTACCGGAGCCGGAGAGGTTCCTGAATGCTATTACCCGT
>BLLW01000084.1 GCA_011959285.1 Lachnospiraceae bacterium
CAACTTTTTCTGTCCACACTTATATACTAACACCAATAACCATTCCCTTCCATATATCCGTCATGGTTCTCTGCTGCGCCGATTACCTCCGCAATGCTCCTTGCTACACTCGGTTTTTCCGCTATCACTAACTGCATTTTTCTTTTCCTCCTATCAACTCAATATCACATTCCACTTCATTTCCCCACACATCAAACCCCTCTGCCTTTCTCCGGGCAAAAAGTTCTATTTTGGGCACACTACCCATTAGCTGATTAATCCGGTGATGTACTTCTTCCGGCTTCCTGCTGTGTTCTTCGATATGGGATACTACTACCTGATGTACCCCTGCATGGACACGCTTTGGTCTGCCCTTTGTTGCCAGTATGCAGATTTCTACATTACTGCGTGTCCAATACCCCATACCCCAAAAAAGCGACTCACTCTTTTTATTCTGTTTTACCCATACAAACGCTACCGTCTTATAAGCAAACCCCCATGCTTTTATCACTTCCAAACCTTCCAAAAGGCATGGGAATGTCACCCAAAGAAATAAGGCGCAGTCCTTGTCCGCAATGCCAGCTACCGGAAGTGCCTTTATATCTTCAATGTTCATGGTGGAATAGTGGCTTTCTGCGGTTCTTCCCGCATCTTTTTTAGAATGTACATAGTAATGCCAAGGGGGATCAGCCAGAATAACTGAATATTTCTTTTCTGCCATATCGCCGTCTACTCCTCCCCGTCATCCTCAAAGAAATCATCCTCTTTTTCCTCATTCTCCTCATCATCTTCGTATTCTTCTTCCTCCTCATCATCGTCCTCGTCAAGAAATTCCTCTTTCTTTTTCTTTGCTACCTTGAAATAATAGCCGCCGCCAATGGCTACAACCGCCACAAGCCCAAGAATGATATAGGTTGCCGCCGGGTTTTCCCCTGTTTTCTCCGACTCCGGTTCGGGTTCTTCGGTATTTTCCTCCCCGTCCTCTGCCGCTTCTTCCGCAGCTTCTTCTTCCGTTTCCTGTTCCCCGTTATTATTGGGAAGTGCGCCCTCCGTCACAGGGATTGCGGATTCCAGTGCGGCGGAATTTTGCGGTAAGGTGTCGCTGTTGTCCGCTGTCACGTTCAACAGGTCATTTTCCGTAACTTCCGTCAGGAAATAAACCACTTCTTCCTCCCCGTCCCGGTCAATGATAAGGTAAAATACTTTTTCCGATGCGGTCTGGATTGTATAAAATTCCTTCCCCGTTTCGCTTTTCTCCTTCTCCCCGGCTTCCTCTTTCTTCTCCGATGCCGCCGCTTCCGCCATTGCCTGCTTTTTCTGCTCTGCAAGGCTGTTTTCGGAAACGGTGTTCCCGTCACTGTCCGTTTTGGTATGTTCCGTTACCTGTGCGGTAGCGGAGGAAGGCTTGGTTGCCTGTGCGTTCACCGGGAGCTGCTCTGCCGGGTTCTTCTCATTCCCGTCCGCCTTTTCCGGATCGGTATAATACGGGTTCGCTGTCTTATAGACTTCTGACATATTCCCGGCATTGTCCATTGCGGAAATGGTGAAATACTGGTAGCCTGCGTCAAACTGCTGCAGGCGGATATTCAACACGCCATTGGTAAGCTCCGTAAATTCATACCCGTTCACATACACCGCCTTGATGCCGGAATCCATATCGTGCGCCTGTACGCTTAACAATCCGTCACTGACCGCAGCGTTTAAGGTAGGCTTCGTGAAGTCAAAGCACCTGATATAGCGGTTTTTCTCATAGGTCTTGCCCCTCTGGTCTGTCACAAGCACATAGACGGTGGCATTTTCTGAAATCTCCACATACATATCCTCTGTGATGTCCGTCCAGCTCCCATTCTGCGCCACTTTCGCCTGCACCGTCTTTATGGAGAAGTTGCCGGAATGTGCCACATCTTCAACGGAGATATGTACCTTTGTGGTGTCATTGTGCCAGCCGGAGGGAGTGGAGATTGTGATTTTTACATTCGGGTTCACATATTCGCATAAGCTGAAATCCCCCTTGCAGACCTCACAATCTTTATCAGCGGAATACTGTGTGCATTTTTCTTTGCAGGTACATTCCGGCTCCGGAACTTCATTCCCGGATACTGTTCCGCCTTCCGTACCTTCCCCACTGCCACCGGATTCTGCTTCGCCTTCATTCTCGCCGGATTCGGATTCTGTTTCCCCAGTTTCACTTTCTCCAGTTTCCGTATTTTCCTCTGTCTCAGTGCTTTCCTCTGTTTCCGCTTCGGTACTGCCTTTCTCTGACGTTTCGCCGCTTTCCTCTGTAAGCGCACCCTCCGCATAGACATCTACCGTATTCCCGCTGTTCGCCATAAACGCCCCTACGGGCATACAGAACAATAATGCCGACAAGAGCAGCGACACCGCCGCCCTAGCTGATAACTTTTTCTTCATTTCCTGCCATCTCCTTTGCATTTTCTTTTTCTTCCAATAACTTCAAAATCTCGTCCTCGCTGAATTTAATGAGTAATTGCAGCTTCTCGGACGAGATTTTATGCTTTTCGATAATATCCATTTTTTCTGTTCTTTCCGCCATGCGCTTCTGTTCTTCCAAATCCTTCTTTTTCGCCTGCAAGGATTCAAGCTGCGCATCCACTTTGGAAAGCTCCTTTTCAATGCGTTCCTTTGTCATAAATGCCTCCTTAATTTAATCTTCCGAAACTGTAAAAATGACTCTGCCAGTAAGACGAGTTGATGCTTGCGTAGCTGATTGGATCTCCGCAGTGAATCATTGTTCCGTTGCCGCAGTAAATCCCCACATGGCTCACCGCCCCGGCAGAATTGTAAGTCCCGGTAAAAAATATGATGTCCCCCGCCTTTGCGTCTGATGCGGAAACCGGAGTACACTGGTCATAAATCCCCTGTGCGGTTGTTCGTGGAAGGTTATGCACCCCGCTGTTAGTAAATACCCAACAGACAAAGCCGGAACAGTCAAAACTTGTGGAAGGGTTTGAGCCGCCCCACACATAAGGGTAGCCGAGGTATTTTGCGGCTTCCTCCATAAGAGCCTGCACTGATGCGTCATCATAGGCATCCGGCGGTATGGCGTTCCCCGGCAGACCGCCCGGTGTTTCCCCGTACAGTGTGCCTTCCCCCACGCCAAAATAAAATAACGGGTTATAATACTCCCCGTCATATAAACATTCGATATGCAAATGGCTTCCTATGCTGCTCCCCGTATTCCCCGTTGTGCCGATGACCGCCCCTTTTTCCACTTCCTGCCCCGCACCCACGCTGATGCTGTCCATGTGGGCATACTTGGTTGTGTAACCGTCTATCTCAATCGCTACATAATTCCCGTAGTGGCTGTCATACGCCGCCGCTGTCACCGTACCGTCATGGGCGGCATAAACGGTTGTGCCTGTCGGTACAGCTATATCCACGCCCCGGTGAAATTCCTCGTTCCCTGTGGCTGGATTTTTCCGGTATCCGTAATAACTTGACACATAATAATACCAGTAAAGGTTAAGCGGCGATGCGAACTCCTGAAGCAGACCGTTTGTTTCCCGGTACATGGCGAAAATCTCCGCCTGCTCCGTATCCATTTTCCCGGAAACAAGGCTTTCAAGCGGTATGACCGTCAGTGTCACCCGGAGGATACTGACCTCATATTCTTCTTCCTCCTCATACTCATATTCTTCCTCTGTTTCCTCCCCTGTGACCGGATCAGTGACCGTCCTCGTTCCTGTCTTTGTGACTGTCCTTGTCCTCGTTTCCGTATCCGGCGTAAGTGTGAGCGTATACATCTCATCAAAAAGAGCCTGTATTTCGCTTTCCACCTCACTTGCGGTAAATTCCGTATGGACTGCCGATAAATAGCCGATAAGGGTAAACGGGTTATGCCCGATTGCCCCAAGATTATAAGAATATTCATCATACCCCGGATAATCCGTTTCCACCCGGTCAATCTCATTCTGCAAGTCAAGCTCCAGACGGGTAAGCTGTAAATCAGCGGTGTCAATCTCTTTCGGCTTGCTTAAATAACTCGCTGCTAAAATCGTGGACTGCGTATCCGCAAACATCGCCCCACAGGACGATACGGAAACCATAATCATCATAAGGAGCAGAGCCATGATGCCCACCGTCACAAGCAAGCCCGCATTTCTCCTTGCGAACTCCTGTAACTTCCTCGCCACAGTGACCGCACCGTTTTTCGTCTTTTCAAACGCCTGCTCCGCTGTTTTTCCTGCCGCTGCTTTCTTCCTCGCCTTGATGTACTCCCGTTTGATGCGCTGTTTCTGTAACCGCTTCTGCAAGGCTTTTTTCTGCATCTGCGGGTTTTCTTCCAAGAATTTCTGGTACTGGAAACTGACTTCCTTTTTAAACTGCTTCTTTTCCAGCTTTGCCACTTTCGCCCGCTGTTTCTGCTCTTTCCCTTTTACCTGCCTTTTGACGAAAGAATAAACCGCTTCCACTTTCTGCTCCGATTTATGTGCGCCCTCCACCGCTGAATTTTCTTTCTCCGTTTCAGCGATTTTCCCATGCACGAAATTCCGGCTCTCATTCTGCATCCGGCGCATGGTGGTTTTGGGTATGCCCTCCTGCTTGAATGGCTTCTCTTTATCCAGAGGGACAACCACATATTTTCCCTTCCCGGTTTTCTCGTCAAACACTCTCTGCAAGGTGTATTCCCTTGTCTTTGGCAGCTTCGCCCTTGCCTTCTGTACTTTTTTTGCGGCTTTTTCTGCCTGCCGCTGTTTCTTTTGCAGCTTTTTACTTCCGGTAAATTCAGAATCCCCTTCCCCCTGAAACAGATTCCCGGTATTCTCCGTAAAAGATTCTTCCGTAAAGGTTTTATTTTCCGCTTTTTCCTTCGTACTTCCTTTATTCCGGTGTTCCCTCTGCACCCGCTTTTTATGGTATTTCCCCTTTTTCTGCGACTGCCTGTAAGTGTCCCTCCGGTGGTAATCTTCCGCATCTGGCTGTTGCTTCTCTCTGTCCTCCGTCTGGTTAAAATTCTCCTGCCCGGTAAATCCACTGCTTTCCTTTACAAAATCCGGTTTTTCTTCCTGCCCCGGCTTCGCTTCGGACTTTTGGACTTTTTGTCCAGAAGTGTTCCGGTACATCTGCTTTTTTGCCTGAACCTTTGAAGCATGGTTCGGTTTACGCTGTCCGGCATCGCTGTTTAGGGAATCCACGCTTTTATTCTCTGTAAACGTGCTGTTTTTTCCCGTCTGGCTCTCTTTGGACTTCTGGACTTTTTGTCCAAAAGTTTCCTGCTGTGCCTGCATACTCTTTTCCGTCTGCCTTTTGCCGCCCGAACCACGCCCCGGCTTCCCTGTGCCGGAATCCCTCGGCTGATAGGCAGCATTGCCGCCGCCCGTAAAAGCATTGTCAGCTCCCTTATGAAACTCCGCATTTGCTTCTTTACGGTAGACGGTATCCTGTTTTTTCTTCCCTTTCTTTTCTGCCATTAACTGTCCTCATCCCCCTTTGTTACGGATTCTTCCGGCTTCGTATTCATAATCGCAAAGGTCTTTGTATCTGCCGGGTACTTATCCACGAAGGGGATAACCACGTTGTCAAACAATATCAGACCGCTTCCCGGCTCGGAATTGGTGACGTGCATGAGCTGTTTCTCCGACAATCCCAACTTATCCGCCAGAATATGCTGGTCTTTGGCGTTCTGGTTTAACAGGTACACAAAATCGCTGTTCCCCAAGATGCCCTCGATTTCCTCCGATTTCAGAAAATCGCCCACGTTCTGCGTCAAGCCTGTCGGGATTCCGCCCCACTTCCGAAACCTTTTCCATATCTCGACCGAGTAAACTGCTGTCTGCTTTTCCTTCAGGAGCAAATGGAACTCATCACAGTAGTATCTTGTGGCAACTTTCCGTTCCCGGTTCTGTGACACCCTGTTCCAGACCGCATCCTGCACAATCAGCATCCCTATCTCTTTTAACTGGTTTCCCAAATCCCGAATGTCAAAGCACATGATCCGGTTGTGTGCGTCCACGTTGGTACGGTGGTTAAAATAATTCTGCGAGCCATGCACATACAGCACTAAGGAATTGGCAATCCGTACCGCCTTCTGCTTCGCTTCCCTCTGCATCTCCGGCGCAACGTCCCTCGGCTCATACTTTAACAGCGCATTATACAAATCTTCCAGTATGGGCATATTCTCCGGCTTCGGGTGCTTGAAATACCCGTCATAAATATGCTTGATGCAGGTGTCAATGATGCCCTTCTCGTCATTCTCCAGACCGTCCTTCCCCCCGGCAATCAAGTCGCACAGGGTAATCAGGAAATCGCTCTTTAACTTCAACGCTTCCTTGTCCCCCTTATGTGAAAGCTGTATGTCCATCGGATTTAAGAAGTCTTTTGAATTGGTGGCAAGCCTTACCACCTGCCCATGAAGTGCCTGCACTAACGGAAAATACTCGCCCTCTGGATCGCAGACAATAATATCGTCCTTTGTGATAAGGAAACAGGAGAGAATCTCCCGCTTTGCGGAGAAAGACTTGCCACTTCCCGGCGTTCCCAAAATCACCCCATTCGGTGTACGCAGCCTTTTTCGGTCTGCCATAATCATGTTATTGCTGAGTGCGTTCAAACCGTAATAAATGGCGGGCGCAGGCATAAAAAGCTCCTGTGTGCAGAAAGGCACAAGGACAGCGGCGCTTTTAGTGGTGAGGTTTCTTTCAATCCCCACCTCATTACAGCCAATCGGCGCACTCGCCATTAACCCCTGTTCCTGTAAATACTGCAAGCATCTGAGGTTGCAGTTTGCCTGCTGGATAATGCCGGACACCCTCTGCGTCAGGTTCTCCAGTTCCCGCTTCGTCCTCCCGTAACAGGCAATGAGGAAGGTCATCTTGATAAGTTTCTGGTTGCTTGTGTTCAAATCGTCCAGAAGCTCTAACGTGTCCTTCTCATAAGTCACGATGTCCGTAGGCAGAATATCCATATCGTAACCGCTTCTGACTGCCTTCTTCTGTTCCTCTATTTTCATTTTCTGAATGTCAGTGAGCGCACGTTTTATCATCTTGATTGCTTCCACCGGATCAATGGTCTGCATATGCATGGTAAGTGTGAGGTTATCGTCAATATCCAGCAGCTTCTTAACCATCTCGTCCGTAAACTTCGGCGCAATCATATCAAGGTAAGACACGCTCCCATAGATGCTGCCGGACTTAAAGCGGCTCGGATAGCGGAAGTCAAACCCCGGCGGGGCGATATAGTCCTTGACCGACTTCCCGGATTCTGACAGCTCCTTAAATGAAAAACGGAAAGGCTCCATTGTACCCTGATTGAAATACTCATGCAGGATACGCAGCCTTTCCTTCCCGTCAAGACCTCTGGCGTTTGTGCCGATACTGTTTAAATTGCGTACCACGTCTTTTTCAATATTGCTTAACTTGCTCTTTGCTTCCCTGTACCCGGCGCTTTCCACGCCGAAAATCAGATACTTGGACTTGATGATTCCGTTGTTGCCTTTTGCCGACTGGTGCTTTAGCATATGCGTGTACTCGTCACGAATATCGTCAAAATCATCCTCCTGCAGAGGAATGTCAAACTGCTCCGCAAGAGCCTGTTCGCTGACCTGCCTGTTGAATAAGAACAGCTGGAACTTTATGGACGGATCGAAGTAGTTAATCAGCTTGCTGTATTCTTCCAGAATATCCGCCTGATCCTCCACCTCCAGCAAGTCATAGTTGATGTCAAAAAACTCCACCATTTTCGTGTAATAACTGTCCGCCACCTGACAGATGCCGTCCCGGTACATTTTTTTGAATGTAATGGTTTTCTGTGCGGTGTCCGGCTTCGCCTGCTCTTTACTGTTCCCGGCAAGCACACGCCGAAGTTCCGCAAGGCGTTTCTTTTCCGATAAAGTCAGTCCCGCTTTTTCCGGTGTCCGCTTATTTTCCTGCGGTTTTGGCTTTGCCGCCCCCGCCTTTTGCTTTTTGTTCAAGGAAACATACCTCCTTCCTGATTTTTTCCCGTTCCTCCAACTGCTTGTAAAGGTTTTCCGATTTATACGGTCTGATTCCCGGCGTAAGTACCTTCTGCCGGAGCATGAAGTATAAAATCTTCTCTGCCGGGAAACCGTCTTTTTCATACATTGCCAAAAAGAAGAATGGCAGCATTGCGCCCACCATGATAAGCGCCGCCCCCTGTGTGCCTAATACTCCTTTTGTAAGGAAATATAATGGCACTCCCACAAGGGCGGCTCCCGAAAAGCAGATAATCTGCCTTCTGGTAAGGTTCAACGCCACTTTTGTCTTGATTCCACTCAGGTCTTTCGGCACTGGTACGGATATTGCCATAGTCTGCTCCTTTCGTGGGAAATGCCCAATAAGTACAGTATTTTCGTACTCAATGGGCATTGAAAATTGATTTTGATAATGAGCCTGTCTTAAATAAGCTGAAACAGAGGATTACGGTATATGCCGCAACCGACCACAATGCACTGTGCAGATTGCCCGCCACTGCGACACTCGCCACAAGCACAGCATAGATCGCCACGCACACCATGATAAAGAACCCCTGAAATGCAAGAGCCACAAGCCCTTTTAAATAATTTGTCCCGATTGTGCCCCATTCCCGGTTGGTAACTGTCGCTGCCGGGATTGGCGCTACTGACACATAAAGGTATATTTCAATCATGCGCCCGTATAGAATGACGGTGATGAGGACGGACATGATTTTCATACATAAGCTGATGACCATAGTTTCCATGCCAAGACCGATAAGCTCCCCTATCCCCATTGTGTCAATCTGGTTGTTGAACATGGTGGTAAGGGTAGCCTGTACGTCAAGGCTTGTGGAGCCGGATATGGAAGATGCCGCCTGTGTCACCACATGGCTTCCCACATCAAACACCGCCATGACTATATCAAAGGTCTTGGAAAGCAGCATGACAGCGATACAAGCCTTAAATAAAAAACGGAAGAACAGGCTTGTATCAAAGTCATGCATATTGTTTTTGTCGATTACCATTGTTATCAGCTCATAGATCAGCACAAAACTGATTATCATGCCTGCTATGGGGACTACCACGTTTTCCGATAATGTCCGTATCATGCTGAATATGCCGGAGTTCCAAGTGCTTGGCGTCTTGCTGACTTCCCCCGCAATCGTGCCGACCTTATCATTGACGTCGGAAAACATGGTATCAAGGTTATTAAGTACCCACCCCTGCAGCATCTCCTTTATGAAATCAGTGATTTTGTCTATGATGCCGCCCATTTATCTTATGAAAACAAGCTGGAGAGCTGTGGAATCACCGTCTGCGCCACAATAATAATGCCCCCTCCACTCATAAGCTGCTTGATGCCCTGCGATTTTGCACCCGGATTATCATTTCCATATCCTTCAAGAAGATTGATGACGCCCCATACGCCCACGCCTGCTCCGATTGCTGTTACGACTGTCTTTAATCCTGTTACCGCTGTTGTAAAAAATGCCATGTTTCTACCTCTTTCTTTCTCAAAAATAATTTTGTCTGGTTTCTGAAAGAGTTTTTTCGTGTAAAATTCCCTGCCTTATGGTAAGATAAAGACAGGGCAATCCTTTAGGAAGAACCCTGCGGGCATCCGGCATATTCAGTTTGGCGATTGGCTATGCCGGACGCTTTGTTTTGTCCTTTCCCAAGTACATTCAAAACTCCGTTTCCGTAACTTTTGGACTTTTTGTCCAGAAGTCCTGTTGCTGGTTTACAAGTTCCCTATTCAGTTTTTTCCATATTCAGTTGTCATGCTTCAATCACGCCCGCATCCTCCACCTCATCAATGGTGTCATTGTCCCTGACTCTTGCTTTACACAGGTTTTTCACATATTTTTCGATGTCTAAGGCGTTCTTGTCATCAAAATCGGACAGAAGCCGGTACTGCTTGTGCTTTGTGATGTCAAACTTATTGGAGAAGAATGGTCTAACCCCTCTAAGCTGCATGATACATTTTCCACCATCCATAACCGAAATCTCATCCATCGACATCAATTCTTTTCCGGTCTTTTGATAATTTAAACCGTAGGACTGCGACGTACCCCTTGTGTCAGAGGTATTGTAAAGGTCTATCGTTTCCTTACCCAAAATTTCCGCCATCTCTTTTAAGGTGGTCTTTTCCTTCCCTCCGAGGAATAAGGTGGTATCACAATTCCCTTCAATGGTGTCGGCATTGTCCTTATAAATCGCTTTAAGCTGCGACTTTGACTGCAAGATAATGGAAGCTGATATTTCCCGGCTTCGGATTGTGGCAATCAGCTTCTCAAATTTTGGTATTTGCCCGATATTGGCAAACTCATCGAGCAAGCAGCGCACATGGACGGGCAGCCTGCCATGATACACATCGTCCGCCCTGTCACAGAGCAGGTTGAAAAGCTGCGTATACATGATAGACACAATAAAATTGAACGTGTCATCGGTATCGGAGATAATGACAAACAGCGCTGTCTTTTCATCCCCAATCATATCCAGTCCCAACTCGTCATAGCTTGTCAGGTCACGCAGCTCCTTGATGTCAAAGGGGGCTAAACGTGCGCCGCAGCTAATTAAGATGCTTTTCGCTGTCTTGCCCGCCGCCAGTTTGTATTTTTTATACTGCTTTACTGCAAAATGCTCCGGCTCTCTTTCCTCCAGCTCATCGAACATCAAATCAACGGGATTTTTAAATTCCTCGTCATCCTCCCTTGCTTCGCTGGCATTTATCATGTCAAGCAGAGTAGTGAAATTCTGTTCTTCCTCCACGCACTCATACCAGATGTACCCGATCAGTGCGGTGTAATAGAGCTTTTCGGCTTTCACCCAAAAATCTTCGCCGGATTGCTGCCCCTCCCCTTTGGTGTTTAAAATGATTGTGTTTACGAGTTTCAAAATGTCCTTCTCGCTCCGGATATAAACGAGAGGGTTATAGTTCATGGACTTTTTAAAGTTAATGGTATTCAGCACTTTCACCCGGTAATTGTTCTTTAAGAGCATTTTTCCGCACTCCACTAACACTGTCCCCTTCGGATCAGTGACAACATACGATGAGTGCATCTGCATCAGGTTCGGTTTTACGAAAAACCTCGTCTTGCCCGAACCAGAACCGCCGATAACAAGGATATTTTTATTCCTCGCATACTTCGGCTGTTTTGGTCTGCCGGACATCATCAGCCTTTCCGTTTCTGTGAGTAACACGTTGTTCTCAAATACCGGATCGACATAAGGCTCAATGTCTTTCGCTGTCCCCCACCTTGCAGAACCGTACTCCATGCCATGCCGGAACTTCTTGGCGTTCTTGGCTTTGAAATACACTATAAGGCGGAGCGCAATGCCACACCCTATCCCTATCAGCAAATCTTTTGGGTGGAAACTTGGTAACGGGTTGGAAAATAAGTCCTCCATCCCCGCCATGACCGCCATCGCCTTTGCGGAAGCATCCTGCCCCGGCGATACCCGCCACAGCCACGCAATTTTGTCGCAGAAATACCCGGCAAGCGCATAGGGGAGGTTCATAAGGAAAAGTTTCTTTTTGTCAACATTCCCCGTCTTTGCCTTGAGCTTTTCAGGGATTGACTTTAGGTCTTTGGCAATGCCCTCTACGATTTTACTCATAATGACTGCCCCCTGTCCTTCTGGTGTTCCCTTGCCCTCTCCCGGTTTTTGTCTTTTCCTAACTGCTCCCGGAACTGCGCCAGCTTCTCCTTTACGGAGATGCGGTTATGCTTTTTCTCATTAACTTTTACAAACTCCTTAAATGCCTGCGTTATTACGTCGGCATCTTTGCCCTTGAATAATACGATGTGCTTCGGCGGCTTTTCCGTCTTATCCTTCTTCACAGCGAACTGCACGTTATACTTCTTTGCCACTCTCTCAAAGGACTTGATGTTGTTATCCGTCACCTCAATGCTCGAAGCGCCCATACCCTGACCGACCAGCTCTTTCACTGATATTTTCCCATGCGGCATCTGCTTTCCCTGTTTCCGGTGTTCCAGATACATCTTCATAGCCTTTTTCAGCACGTCGGCAGTCAGCCGGGAAGATTTAAACACAAGGGCAATGGTTTTCTGTGTCACTTCCTCCTGCATGGTTTTTCCTCCTTCTTTTTTTATTGCTGTACGCCCGTCAGGGTGGGACGTACAGCCTGCGAATTAAATATTTCATAAGCTCTCCTTCCCACTTCTGGACAAAAAGTCCAAAAGCTGTTTTTTATCCTATAAGCACCCGGAACGGATACAGGATTCGTATTCTTCCAGTCCTGCGCCTGCGTCCTCCCCGTATGACAGCTTTATGTCACAGAAGTCATGCAGTGTGCCGGATAACAGGAAATCCTTATAAAACCTTGCAAAATCGCCGCAAAACTTTTCTATGATGCGTGTAAAATCATCATTCTCACGATATTCATAGTAAATCCGCTTCCCGCCAGTGCTGCCAAGCATATCCGTAAGCTGGTAACTAAGCTCCCCTGTCTGCTTGACGGAAATCTGCATCAGGTTATAGTCATTCCGCAGCTTAAAATAGGAACTGTGGAACTTTGACGATACTGTAATGTTGGGATTCTCCCCCAACTCCGCACAGACCGCCGCCAGCCTTTTCAATAGCTCCGCTGTTGCTTTTTTCTGGAACTCTCTTTTTTTCATTACATCCTCCATTCTGCTTCTGGACAAAAGTCCAAAAGTTACTTAAACGCAAAAAGGGCAGCTACAAACCGCTGTTTACGGTCTATAACTGCCCTCACGCTGTTTCTGGTATTTAATTATCTGTATCGGATTACCGGACACTGCTTTGTCTTTTTCCCTACTTTCCTCCGTTCCAGAGCGAAAACCATATCCCCGGTACGCTCAAAATATCCGATGTCTTTTTTCCAACTTATGCCGCATTTGCAGTGCTGTAACCCGATAAACTGCTGTTTCATCTTCCTTCCGCAGTTCGGGCATACTTTTTTGCTCCTGCCTATCTGCTTTACTTTCGGCTTGTCGGCATCTTCTTTCTTTTTCTCTTTCTTTTCCGGAAGCCCGTTCTCTGCAATCCTCGTTTCATAACGTGGCAGACGGTAAAGGTACAGGCTGTATACTTCATCAAAAGAAGCCTTTTCCGCTATCCCCTTTACCCTCTGGTAAATCTGCCCCACAATTTTTTCACAGTCCTCTCCTTCCGGCATCCTGCCATGCTCCCTGTAATAATCACAGGTCTTTTGGAACATACTGTCTGCTATTCCTGCTTTCTGCTTCTGCTTTAAGTCTTTATATGTCCTGTCTGCCCTTTTCAGGCGCTTCCTGTTTCCCAAACACACCACTCCTTTACCCTGATACGGTCTATTTTAGCAGAAAACGCCCCGAAATTGTAAAAAATATCTGCCACCTAAGCGAAAGCATCTTCACACCGGGAAATAAAATATTTCTTCTTTTCCAAGATTTCCTCCTGCCTGTCTTTGGAAAGCGACCTGAATATCTCGTCATAGTCAAGCTCCGCAAGCGGCGTACCCAAAACAGGCGTTAAGACCTCATGTTCATACCATATCCGCCAGAGTTCCTCAAACAGTTCCATGCTGTCCGAAAATGCCATTGCCGAATCAAATCCTTCTCCCTCACTGAACCATTGCAGACGGACAAAGCCGAACCTCCCGGCATCCGCCACCATTACATCTGCCAGCTCATACAGTTCCGCAAACGCATCCGCCACTTTCCGGCATTTTGCCCGCTGTTCTTCCGTAATATATTTTTCCGCCATAGCGCACCTCCTAACTCACTTCTGGACAAAAAGTCCAAAAGCTATTGATTCTATTTTAAACAGTAGATTGTGCAAAGGTCAGCGCATAACACGCCTTCCCCATATTTTACAGTGTCAAACAAAAGGCACTGGAACAGCACGTCACGCACACCCGCAAGGCTGACAATGCCCTGTTCTTTTTCTGAAAAGCCTGTGCCGGGAATATCCATATCCGCCGATGCCGCCCGCCTTGCCGAGATACAGTGCGTATAAAGTCCGAGGATATATTTATCCGACATGGGGAAAACAAAGGTTTCCTGCCCGTAATATGTCACCCTGTATTTCTCCTGTTCCCCGTCCGGCAGCTTAAAGAAACACTGCACTGTTTCCAGATAAGTATGCCCGTCAAAATCCGGCTTTATTTTCTTTCCGTAATGACTGATTGCGGAAAAAATGCAGTTCCGGTCAAATATGGAATAAGTTCGCTGAAAATCCGGCTTCCTGCCCCTGATGTTCATATAAACATTGCTCCCCGTCCCATTTACGGCAAATTTCCCATAATCGCCTGTCCGCAGCAGATAGGACAATACCTCCAGCAGCTTTTCTTTTGACGCAATCTCCTGATAGGGGGAATCGCCAAACTCTATCCCCACAAACTTTAACGGGCAGCTCCCCTTTGCGATCTCCCGTTCCATTGCCCGGTCAATATCCCGCATGGATTCCATTTATCCATCTCCTTCCGCTTTGGACTGGAACAGTCCTTTTTCTTCCCAACCGCCGCCATACATATCATGCTGAACTAACTGCTGGTAATAATGGTTCATGGTATTGGGGGCATTATAGAGGGCAGTCACCATGTATGCCCTGATGTTGGCTATTTTTGTTGTGGTTTCCTTCATACACCCAATGACATACTCCAAATGGGAACTGTCCAGCTTTAAAAACTTAGACTTTACAAGCTCATAAGGGTAATCCTCCCCATTCACCTTTACCGTCCTGCGCTTTACACACACAATCTCGCATATCACCTCATACAGTTCCTCATACAGACCTTTTTCACTCCAATCGCCATATTTCATGTGATGCTCATACTCAATATTTTTCTTAATGATTTCCATGTAGGCGCTAGCTTCATCCATCACATCAATCATACCATTATCCAGCTTGCCCGGTTCCTGTTTTTCTGCTTCACTGTCTGATTGATTGATAGGATTGGTATAACTCAGATCAGTATAATTAGTATTGTTATAATTAGGGTTCGATTCCCGAACTTCCGCAAGTTCGGTTTCCGAATTTCTTGAAGTTCGGTTTCCGAACTCCTGCAAGTTCGGTTTCCGAATCTCTTGAAGTTCGATTTCCGAACTTCTTGAAGTTTGATTATCGAACTGGACCTATGTCAAT
>BLLW01000085.1 GCA_011959285.1 Lachnospiraceae bacterium
ACATTCTGTAAGTGAAATTGCCGATTTTTCGCAAAGACTTGAAACGATAGGATACGCTGCCCCCTGTGCCTGATTAATCCATGCCTGCCCCACGTCACAGCTGTCCTGCCGATGCTGTCTCTTGCTTGAAGGCTATTGTAGACGAGGGGATAGTGTAGTGGGTTTCTGGTGGGATAGACGAGTGATTACGGTGTGTGTGGTACAGATTGGGGGGAATTATTTTCGGATACCTTCATCGGTAAAGGTTCTTTTTAGGGCTTGTTCTGTTAAAAAAATCGGGACTATCATAACTACACACTGCATGGTACACAAAATACTTCCTATTATCCCTATTTCTGTTTCTGTACGATTATAAAACGGAAAATGTATGATAGCGGATGGTATTAGGAGCATGAAGCCCGTTTTCCACCATAGTTTTCCGCAATAGTTATGGGCAAATTCCCAGGTATCTTTATTTTTCATAGACCGCGTTGTTCTATAACCGAGTATTCCGTTGATTTTTTGGGGAGGATGTTTCCACATTATTCTGCCGGAAATGATCATCAGTATTGGAATGAGCAGGTCGCAAACAAACATAAACCACCAAAACCACATAGGACTTATCCTCCTTGTTTATGCGATAAAATTGGAAGAGCTATTTTTTCAGAAGATATTGCTTTTGACTTTATTATAAATGTAAGGAAAGAAAAAGCAAAGAAAATTATGTTTAATATCACGATAAAGAAAATAATAAGATTGTCAGATAAAATACTATAGATTATAATGTAAAAAAGCAGTGAATAAAAAGGAAATGGTGATGAAGATGAGTGCATTAGAATATACAGTTTCCTTGTTGGAAAAAATTCCAGAAGAGAACTTGAAGGAAGTTCAAAATTTTATTCAGTATATTATTTTTCGGGATGCAGGGAATAGGTCAATGGATTTGTTAAGTGAAGACGAACTTGTCAGCCAGCTTACCCAATCTATGGAGCGCAGCGATGCAGGTGCGACAACACCGGCTAAGGTTGTATCGCAGCAAATGAGGGAAAAGTATGCGGTTTAATGTAGAACTGTCTGAGTTGGCAGTTGGCAATATGACAAATTTTTAAATTATATTTATCATACATTGTTTAACCCGCAGGCAGCAGTCAATTTGATGCAGGATTATGAAAGGGTAATAGGGTGACGTGTTTTGGTATATGCAGGTGGGAGGGGGTGAAAGCTAATTTCTTTCTTTTTTTCCGGGAAAGTGTTCCTGCCAGTTAGTTTCTGCCTATCAGAATTGTGACGAGAAAATCATAAATGAAATGCGCAAGAATAGGATTCCAGAGAGTTCTGGACTTTTTCAGCTGCCAGCAGAGCAATATTCCCCACAATGATGCCGAGAAGCTTTGTACAAGAAGCCTCGCGCAGCCAAACGTCCCAAACCGGAATAATCTGATAAAGAACGCAGGCCAGTGAAGCAGTGCGAATAACAACGTTGAAATTGCTACTGCAGTTCTGTTTGGCATAGCTTTCGCAAGAGCGTTATATCCCCATCCTCTGAAAACGATTTCCTCCACACAGCCAACAAGACAAACATGAATTGACGGTTGAACCGAGGACGAGAAAACAATTCTTTTCTATGCAGCATCAGGCACTTATCTTTTGTAACAATCAAAAAAATTGCTGGCAGAACCTAGGCAAAACGGCTGATATATCCATAGAAGAAGGTTCCGTTATCTGACGGGAACAGGTACGAAGAATATCTCCACGCATCCGTTATAACCGTCCACAAAAGGATAAAGCCAAGAAGCGATATCACAACTCCCCTTGGGGTAAACTCTTTTTTCAAATTTAAATTCCTCCTTAAACACCGGTTTATATATTGATTATAAAATATTTGCCTGTTACCCACAATGCATATTTATAAGTTGATTTTCCTGGGACATTCTCCTTTACTGTCGCAGGAAACGCTGAAAAGGATGCACGAAAATAATGTGGCTATCAATAGATGAGTATAAGTGTAAAATCTTAATGTAAAAGATTAATATATACTCTATTTTTTATTTCAGAATTCCTTCAGAATGTAGCAATCTCAATTTATTTGCAATCCGGCAAAAATCTATGCTAATATTGTTAAAGACAGATTGCAGATTCATGCATCGATAAAGCATAAGGAGCTTGGGAGAAAGTGAAAGAAGAAAGAAAGCCGGGAAGGCGCATTTATATCTGCCACACCTTTTATCACGTATATATTTCCTGCCTGAAGGAGTTAAATCTTCCCACAGGCGGAGACGGTCCCATAAGGGGGCAGGCGCATCTTATGCTCAGCTCCATGTCTACCGATTTTGGGAATCTGAAAGAGCGGGCGGAGCGGTCCGGCTTGTTCGAGAAGGTGATTCCTTATGACGAAAAGGAAGAGAGCTTTTTCCCGGAGCTTGCAAAGTATCACAAGGACAGAGGGAATATTGTGGTCAATATGCTTGCCAGAATCAAGTACACCAGGCTTATGGGAAAGCTGCAGGCGTCTTTTGTGCCGGTAGATCTGCGGGAATATGAGGATATCTATGTGTTCTGTGATTCCGACCCTATAGGCTATTACCTGAGCACGCATAAGATTCATTACCATGCCCTTGAGGACGGGCTTGACTGCATCCGCTATTATGATACGGCGCGGTATGACAACCGAGGGCATTTTAAGCTGAAAGCGTGGATGGCATCTAAAAATCTTATTTTTATTCAAAATGGGTATTCTAAATATTGTCTGGATATGGAAGTCAATGATGTTTCCGTTTTGCAGTACCCTTGCCCCAAATACATCGAGAGACCCCGAAAGGAGCTGGTGAGCGGTCTGGGAGATGGGGAAAAGGAGATTCTGGTATCGATTTTTATAGAGAACAGGCTGGAGTTGGAGAAAACCCTTGCTTCCGGTGCGGGATGTGGGCATCAGGTCTTGATTCTCTCGGAACCGCTCTGCGATTTGGAGACAAGGAAGCGGATTTTTAGGGATATTATTGAGGAGTACGGTAAAATCGACGGGCAAAGGGCGCAGATCTTGATTAAACCCCACCCAAGGGATGTGCTTGATTACAAGGAATTGTTCCCGGAACATATCGTTCTGGACGGGAAGTTCCCGATGGAAGTTTTAAACGAAGTAAAGGGGCTTGCCTTAGACCGGGTGGTTACTGTTTTTACCGTGCCGGATGCAATCACCTTTGTAAAGGAAAAGGTTTTCTTAGGGGAAGATTTCATGGATAAGTATGAAGCCCCGGAGATTCACCGCCAGAACGAACAAATTTGAGAGGAGTCAAATTTGCTTTGTACCGTCACCTATGGTAAAATAGAATGATATTTTTATAAATCATACAAAATCTGGAAGAAGTATAATGAATAAAATTTTCAAAAAACTCATGGTGCTGCTTGATGGGCGGCAGAAAAGAATAATGATAGTTCTGGTGATCATGATGCTCATAGGGGCAGTTCTGGAAACCGCAGGCGTGGGGATGGTCATACCTGTGATGCAGATGGTGTTAGACGAGCATGCGGTGGAGAAAAGCGAGCGTCTTCAGACGTTCTGCGATATTTTGCACATTGCCTATGACGACAGCAGGACTTTGATCATCGTTACCATGCTGGCGCTGATCATGATTTTTGTACTTAAAAATATCTTTTTGTTTTTCCAGCAGAAGGCGCAGCTTAAGTTTGTCTATACCAATCAGTTTGCGACTTCCAGAAGGATGATGATCAATTTCATGCAGCGCCCGTACGAGTATTATCTCAATGCGGACACGTCTGTCATCCAGAGAAGCATTACCTCTGACGTCAATAATATGTATGGACTGATTCTGTCCCTTTTGCAGCTGTTTAGCGAGGGGATTGTTTTTATCTGCTTGGTGGGAGTCAGCTTTGTGACGGATATCTGGATGACCATCACAGTGACGGTGGTGCTGGTTGCGGCGCTGGGGGTCATTAAGTGTGTTTTGAAGCCCATTATGAAAAGGGCGGGGGAGGAAAATCAGGATTATTACAGCGGACTATACAAATGGATCGATCAGTCTGTGATGGGCATCAAGGAAATCAAGATAGCCAATAAGGAGAGCTATTTTATCAATGAATATGCCAAGTGCGGAGCTGGGTATGTGAATGCGGTGCAGAGGTATAACCTTTACAATGCGACGCCCAGGCTTTTGATCGAAACCCTTGCTATAGCCGGCATGATTTTTTATATGATGTTTCAGTTAGTCAGCGGGACCGAGGTGAAGGATATCATGCCTCAGGTGGTGGCGCTGGGGGTTGCGGCAATGCGGCTGATTCCCTGTGCCAACAGAATCAACAACCATCTCACATCGATTTCTTACTTTGAGCCCTTCTTCATGGGGGTGAGCGATAATCTTCAGGAAGAAATCAGGGATGAGTCGATCAATTACGATGAAAGCGCTTATCAGAAGAAGGCAGAAGTAGAAAAATTAAATATTGAGGATAAGATTGAGCTTAAGGACATTGTATTTAAATACCCCAATACGGAGACGCTTATTTTTGACCATGCTTATATGGAAATTCCTATAGGACAGGCAGTGGGAATCGTGGGGACTTCCGGCGCGGGAAAGACTACGGTGGTGGATATCCTGCTGGGGCTTTTGCATGTGCAGGAAGGGGAAATCTTGGCTGACGGCGTGGAGGTGCGGGAGCATTATCAGTCTTGGCTTAAGAATATCGGATATATTCCACAGACGATTTTTATGATTGATTCTACCATCCGCAAAAATGTTGCCTTTGGCTTTGCGGATGAAGATATTGATGATGATAAGGTGTGGAGGGCGCTTAAGGAAGCCCAGCTAGATGAATTTGTGAAGGGGCTGCCGGAGGGGCTTGACACCAGCATAGGAGAGAGAGGCATCCGTATTTCCGGCGGTCAAAGACAGAGAATCGGCATTGCGCGGGCGCTGTTTGAAGACCCCGAGGTTCTGGTTTTGGATGAAGCCACCTCAGCCCTGGATAATGAGACGGAAGCGGCGATTATGGATTCCATCAACCGGCTCCACGGGAAGAAGACGCTGATTATCATTGCCCATCGTCTTCAGACCATTGAGAAGTGCGATATGGTCTACCGGGTAGAAAACGGGAAGGTGTCCAGAGAGCGTTAGGAGATAATCTTGAAAGCTGGCAGACGGAGAGGATGTAAGGCAGATAGAAAAAGAAAGGGAGACGGGAAAGTGGCAGCAGGCAGGCGCATGGTGAACTTTGAATTATTAAGGATTCTGGCGATGGTCATGGTAATCATCATGCATTTTCTGGCACATGGGGATTATCTTCCGGCACTTGATGCCCCTCTTGACGGGATAAGGATTCTGGGAGGACTTTTGGAAGCCTTTTGCTTGGTGGCGGTGAATACCTATGTGTTTATCAGCGGATATTTCGGCGTCAAAAGCAGTTTTAAACCCGGCAAAGCGGTGGGACTTTTGTGTCAGATTTGGTTTTATGCGCTGCTTGTTCCGGCAGTTTTGATTCTCCTAGGTGTGCCTACGGTGGTGCAGGCGCAGGGAATCTATGGACTTGTGCAATATGTCTTTCCCATAGAGACGGAACATTACTGGTTCGCAACTTCTTACTTTATGCTTTATCTGCTTTCACCGGTGCTTAATGCAGCAGCGAGGAATCTGTCTGAAAAACAGCTGCGGATTGCCATAGGCGGTCTATTGATTTTGTTTTGTGGAATTAAAAGTATCAGCCCCATTGTGTTTGCTTTTGACAGATATGGTTATGATCTTTCCTGGTTTATCTGCGTGTATCTGACGGCGGCGTATTTTGGCCTGTATGGGGGCGGATTTTTTGAAAAAAAAGGATGGTCTGTCTATATAGGAAGCTGCCTGGCGGGATTTTTGATTAACCTTGGCATGTGGTTCTTGAGCCAGAGATGGGAAGGCTTCGGCTATTACTTTACGGTTCCTTTTCACTATAACTTCATTTTCTGCCTGACAGGGGCAATCGGACTTTTTTATGGATTCTCCCGTGTTTCCATAAAGGAAGGGCGTCTGGCGGATGCCATACGGAAGATGGGGAGCCTGTGCTTTGGAGTCTATCTGCTTCATGAGCATATCGATGTGCGGTCTCTTTGGTATGGATGGCTTGCAGGTATCCTGAACCCGGGGGGAGGATATGGAATCGGAATCTTTTTGAAGGAGCTTATAGCTTGCGTTGTGCTTCTTTTTGCAGCAGGTATCGTCATAGACTGGTTAAGAAGCATGTTGTTTTCCTTTGCGGTAAGGAAGGTAATTGCAAGGGCGAAGATTTATCAAAAGATAAAAGAGCTGGATCAGGCATTTTAGGTCAGCAGCAGAAAGGAGAGCGCAGATGGAAAATAAAAGAGCAAGTGAAAAAAATATTCAGCGGGTGCAGCGTATTTTGCAGGCTGTGGTCTTCCCTTTGATTTTATTCTTGTTTCCATTGATGAAAATCAATCAGGGAATTGATTTGACCGATACAGGATATAGTCTTGGGAACTATCGGTTTTTTGGACAGATGGACGGCGTCTGGATGCTGCTCACCTTTCTTGCCAACACGGCGGGGGCGTTCTTGACCAAACTGCCTCTGGGGCAGACGATGTTGGGGATGAAGTTGTATACCTCTCTGATTGTGAGCCTTATGGCGCTTTTGGGGTATCGGTTCTTTAAGACTAAGATGCCAGCGCACCTTGCCTTTGCGGGAGAGCTGGCGGCGATTGGTTTCTGCTGGTGTCCTACCGTGATTTTGTACAATTATCTTACCTATTTTTTGTTCCTCTTGGGTGCTATTTTGTTGTTCCGTGGTCTGGCGGGGAATAGACCGGTCTGCCTGGTACTGGCGGGCATCGTTTTGGGATGCAATGTGTGGGTGCGGTTTCCGAATAATGTTCTGGAAGCGTCCCTTATTATAGGCGTGTGGTATTACGGTGCGCTGAAAAAGAAATCCTTTCAGCAGATTTTGAAGGAGACAGGACTGTGTGTAGCCGGGTATCTGATTTCCTTTGCAGGCGGGCTTGCCGTGATTTCAGCGCTTTACGGGACAGGAACGCTGGGAGATATGATAACGGGTGTTTTTGGTATGGCGGGAAGTGCTTCTGATTATACTTTGGGTGAAATGCTGTTGGCGATTCTGGATGCCTATCTGCATGGTCTTAAGTGGATGCTCTATATGATTTTGTGTATCCTTCCGGGGATTCCTTTTCTTGTAATCAAAGAAGAGAAGTTCCTTATAATCAGAAAGGTGCTTTACTGCATCTGCATTCCTCTTTTATTCTTTGTTTTGGGAAAGTGGGGGATGTTCAACTTTAAATATTATCAGAAAGAAGCGGCGCTGCAGTGGGGAGCAGTCTTTTTGCTGGCGGCGTTTATGGTTCTTCTCTGGATGCTCTTTACCAGAGGGGCGGATGCCCAGTGGCGGCTCATTGCCTGTATTGCATTTTTGATGCTTTTTGTCACGCCCTTGGGGAGCAACAATCATATCTGGCCGATACTAAATAATCTGTTCTTTATCGTGCCGATTGTCTTTTGGATGGTTTACCGCTTTGTGAGATGGGGAAGGACTTACCTGGATGCCTCCGGAAAGGTGCCGCTTTTTCCGGTGAAAGCCATGACAGCAGGGATTCTGATTGCCTTTTTGGTCCAAAGTATTGGAATCGGCTGTGCCTATGTCTTCCTTGACGGCGAAGGGGGAGAGAAGAGAATGTACAAGGTGTCTGATAATCCGGTGCTTCGGGGAATGCGCACAAGTGAGATGAATGCGGAGACTTTGGAAGAAATCAATGCTTTTATGATAGAAAATAAATCTAGATTTAACAATAAAAAGGTAATTCTTTATGGAAATATCCCCGGGCTTGCGTATTATCTTGACAAGGAGCCGGCAGTGTATACCACCTGGCCGGACTTAAATACCAACTCTCTGGTTCAGCTTTCTGAGGAACTTACGGCGGTTTCGCAGGAAATAAAAACAGGTGATATTGAAAGACCGCTGGTGGTCATGACACCGGCAATCGACGCTTATTTCTCAGGTAATGACGATGCTATGGTGTTTTGGGGCACAGATAGGGAAAGCTATGATCAGGATCAAAAACTCCATGCGATTTGGGATTTTATGGAGGAGAATGCATACAGACAAACTTTTGCCAACGAGGCATTTGTGGTATATGAATAAGAACGTGGGAATGGAGAAAAAGATGATTCGTTTTAATGTACCTCCTTATACAGGGAGAGAAATGGAAAACATGCAGAAGGCAATAGAAAGCATGCACATCTGCGGTGACGGAGAATTTACTAAAAAATGCAGTGCCTATCTGGAAGAAACCACCGGCACGGCAAGGTGCCTTTTGACCACTTCCTGTACCCATGCGCTTGAGATGGCGGCGCTTTTGTGTGATATTAAGGAAGGGGATGAGGTCATCCTTCCTTCTTATACCTTTGTTTCCACGGCGGATGCTTTTGTGCTGCGGGGGGCAAAGGTGGTGTTCGTGGATATCAGACCGGATACCATGAACATAGACGAGACATTGATTGAGGATGCAATTACAGATAAGACCAGGGCGATTGCGCTGGTTCACTATGCGGGAGTCGCCTGTGAGATGGATACGATCATGGATATTGCCGGAAGGCATCACCTTATGGTGGTGGAGGATGCGGCACAGGCAATGATGTGTTCCTATAAGGGAAAGCCTCTCGGCACTATTGGAGACTTTGGCTGTTACAGTTTCCACGAGACGAAGAATTTCAGTATGGGCGAAGGAGGAGCGATTCTGATCCGTGACGCAAAATATATTGACAGTGCTGAGATTCTGCGGGAAAAGGGAACAGACAGAAGCCAGTATTTCCGGGGACAGGTGGACAAGTACCGGTGGCAGAATTTTGGGTCTTCTTATCTTCCAAGTGAAATCAATGCGGCGTATCTTTATACCCAGCTGGAGGTGGCGGACGAAATCAATGATGCGCGTCTTGCAAGATGGAATCAATATTATGAGCTTTTGGAGCCTCTTGCCGAGGCTGGGGAGATAGAGCTTCCGGCGATACCGGAAGGTTGTGTGCATAATGGGCATATGTTCTATATTAAGACGAAGGACATGGAGGAGCGGGCGAGGCTGATTCAGTTCCTTAAGGAAAACGACATTCTTGCGGTGTTTCATTATGTGCCTTTGCATTCGGCGCCTGCTGGGCTTAAATTTGGCAGATTCCACGGGCAGGACAGATTTACTACGAAAGAGAGCGAACGGCTTTTGCGGCTTCCCATGTTCTATCAGCTAACCTCGGAGCAGACAGCTTACATTGCAGGAAAAGTAAAGGAATTTTATGGATATCAGAAATAAGCTAAAGCAAAAAGAAAACTGGATCATCGCCCTTGCTGTCACGGCGGTTCTTTGTCTTCTGGCAGGATTTCGGTTTGACTTTTTTTATGATCTGAATGATGATGTGCTGATGAAGGACATTCTTGCAGGGGTCTACACGGGAACGCCGGAGGGGCATAACATACAGATGCTGTGGCTTGTCAGCGCCTTTATAAGCCTGTTTTACCGGATGGCGGGCAGTCTTCCCTGGTATGGGATTTTTCTCTGTACCTGCCATTTGGGATGCTTTTTCCTGATTTTGAAAAGAAGCCTTGCCTTTAGCAGGACCTTTTGGGGAAAGCTGGCGGTGGCGCTTACGGAGGCTCTTTTATTTGGGGCGTTGTTTTTAGAGCATCTGGTTTTTGCCCAGTATACGGTGACCTGTACCTTTCTTGCGGCGGCGGCAGCCTTTTTGTTCTACACTACGGATATAGAACTTGCCGCAAAGGCATTCATTAAGAAAAATATTCCGGTGGCATTTCTTGTATTTACCGCTTATCTGATCCGGTCGGAGATGCTGCTCTTGGTGCTTCCCATAATCTGTGTGGCGGGAGCTGCAAAATGGGGAAGCGAAGCAAAGATTTTTACCAAAGAACATGCTGTCAAGTATCTGGCGGTGATTGGAATGATTCTGGCGGGGATTGCCCTGGGGCAGCTGACCCATATGGCGGCATACAGTTCCCAAGAGTGGAAATCTTTTACAGAATTTTTTAATAACAGAACGGAGCTATATGATTTTCAGGAGATTCCTTCTTATGAGGAAAACCGGGCATTTTATGAAAGCATCGGACTGACGGAAAGCGAAAAGGTTCTGTTTGACAATTACAATTTCGGCTTGGATGAAGAAATCGACGAGTCCATGGTGGGACAGATCGCCCAGTATGCGGGGGAGAACAGGAAAGCGGAGAAGCCGTTTTTGGAAAAGCTGCCTGAAAAACTGAAAGATTATTTATATCGCTTTTTAAGCGGCAGGGGAAAAGCAGGAAGCGATTACCCGTGGAATTGGATGGTGCTGCTTGGATATGGGGCGACATTTGTGTCTGCCATTCCAAGAAAATATACGAAGGAGCAGATTCAGCAGGAGGGCAGGATGACCTATGTAAAGAATCTTCTGGGAGTTTCATGGAAGCTGCTTTTCTTGTTTGCCGTGCGCACCGCTTTATGGATGTTCATTCTCATGCGGGAGCGGGCGCCGGAGCGGATCACCCATTCTTTGTATCTGATGGAATTTTGTATTCTTGCAGCCTTTGTCTTTGCCCAGTATGGGGGAATCTGTTATGTCAGGACGAGGAAGCTTTTGGGAGCGGTTCTGGCGGCAGGCTTTGCGGTTCTGGCAATAGGAATCCTTCCGGGCAGCATCGAAGCGGTTTCAGACAGGCAGGTGCGCAGGGAAGAGGTGAATGGGCTTTACCGGGCACTTTATGATCACCTTTCCAGCGAAGAAAAGGAAGGAAATTTTTATCTGATCGATGTGTATTCTTCCGTTTCTTACGGCGGTGAACCTTACAGTGAAAAAATGTTTGTCGATGTGGACAATTCCTTGGACAATTATGATATCATGGGAGGATGGGCGTGCAAAAGCCCTCTTCAGACAAAGAAGTTTGCAAACTTTGGAATCGAGAACATGGAGCAGGCTTTGCGGGAGCGGGAGGATGTGTATTTTGTCCGCATGAAGAGCGAGGATATGCAGTGGCTGTTTGATTACTATAAGGGACATGGGACGCCCATACAGGCGGAACTTGTAGAGACGATAGCGGATACGTTTGAAATATACGCAGTGTCTGCGGCTGAAAGGTAAAATGGCGGAGATGGAAGATAGAGTTGAGAATAAAAAAGCATATGTTATTGAAGGAGAAACAATCATTCTGCGCCTTATGAAGGAGGAAGACACGGATCGAATCGTCAAATGGCGCAATGCGGAGTTTGTCCGCCGGAATTTTATCTATCGGGGGCTTTTCACCAGACAGGGGCATAAAAACTGGATCAGGACCATGGTGGATACCGGAAAGGTGATTCAGTTTATGATCTTAAGGAAAACAGACCAAAGACCTGTCGGAAGCGTTTATCTGCGGGATATCGACCGAACCCACAACAAGGCGGAATACGGGATTTTTATCGGAGAAGAAGAAGCGCTCGGGAAAGGCTACGGCACGGAGGCGGCGAAGCTGATGATTGCCTATGCCTTTCGTGAGGAAGGGCTTCACAAATTGATGCTGCGGGTGCTGGCGGAGAATGTGCGGGCGCAGAGAAGCTATGAAAAGGCAGGATTTGTGAAGGAAGCCTATCTGAAAGACGAGGTTTTTTTGGATGGGCGTTATCAGGATGTAATCTATATGGCAGTCATAAATCATAAGGGGCAGGAGGCTTTTGCATGAAAAAAATGGTCAGCTTCGTGATTCCCTGTTACCGCTCCGAGGCGACGCTGCCCGGTGTGATAGAGGAAATCAGAGAAACAATGGAAAAATTGCAGGATTATGCGTATGAAGTGGTGCTGGTGAATGACTGTTCCCCGGATGACACTTTTGCGTGCATCAGAAAGCTCTGCAGGGAATATGACAATATCACCGGCATTGATCTGGCAAAGAATTTTGGTCAGCACAGCGCACTCATGGCGGGATTTCGCTATGTCAAGGGAGAGATTATCGTGTGTCTGGACGATGACGGGCAGACGCCGGCAGATGAAGTGGATAAGCTGCTGAAGGGGATAGAGGATGGGGCGGATGTGGTGTATGCAAAGTATCAGCATAAGCATCATTCCGGCTTCCGCAACTGGGGCAGTCGTGTAAATGAATTAATGACACGTGTTATGTTGGGGAAGCCGAAAGAATTATTTCTATCCAGCTACTTTGCGGCGCGGCGTTTCGTGGTGGAGGAGATGATCCGTTATGAATATGCCTACCCGTATGTCATCGGTCTGGTGTTGCGCACTACCAAAAACATTATCAATGTGGAGGTGGAGCACAGGGACAGGCAGGCGGGAACTTCCGGCTATACGTTGGGAAAACTTTTAAATCTTTGGTTCAACGGATTTACCGCTTTTAGCGTAAAGCCCCTGCGGATTGCCACTGTGAGCGGTGCGGGCTGTGCGTTCGTGGGCTTTTTGTACGGAATCTATACTATCATCAAGAAAATCTTTATCAATCCGCCCGGGCTGGTGACCGGTTTCAGTGCACTGATGTCTGTGCTGGTTTTTATGGGCGGCATGCTGATGCTCATGATGGGGCTGGTAGGCGAATATATGGGCAGGATGTATATTTCTATGAATAATTCTCCTCAGTATGTGATACGGGAGATGACAGGGGAGAGAAAAAAAGAGGATGAGGAAAACTGACAAGAGCATAAGTGCATATTTGAAAGCATCCACTGCTGGGCGGATGGCAGTGTCGGCGTTTTTGTCCTTTGCGGTAGTCTGTGGGTTTGGCTGGATGCTTCCTGTTACCGGGGACAGGCTTTGGTATACCAACAGCATTGTGCCCGTGTTTTTCTTTCTGGCACTTTGGACTTTGGCATATAGGATTTTGAAGACCGGCTTTGAGGGGAAAGGCGCTAAGTGGTTCTTTCCGCTTTTGTTCGGTCTTTTTTTCAGCATCTGCATGGTTTTCGGCGCACAGCTTAATCTCACAGGGTGGGTTCCTTTTACGCAGGGGAAAATGTGGATTGGCATACTGGCACTGACGGTTTTCGTTACATTGACTGTGCGGTATTTCTGGGACAGGCTTTTGGAGTGGAAAGTCAAATACCCAGGTCCAATAAGCAGCGGGGCATCCAACTTGAAACGTCCCAAGGGGCAGGAAACCGGTTCTAAGGACCGCCGCAGTTTCTTTCTTACGGCAGGGGCGATTCTGCTTATGTATCTTCCGGTTTTTCTGGCGGTTTATCCGGGATTCTTCGTATATGATGCCCAGGATGAGTATCTGCAGGTGGTGACAAGGAATTTTTCCACCCATCATCCGCTGATGCATGTGCTTTTGCTGGGAGGTATTCTACATGCAGTTTATAAACTGACTGGTTCTTATAATCTGGGAATCGCCTGCTACACGGTGATTCAAATGACTTTGATGGCAGGTATTTTTGCATGGTTTATCGAGAAATTGAAAAGCTGGGGAGCAGCAAAGTGGTACCGGGTGATTCTTACCCTGTATTTTGGGCTTTGTCCGGTGCTGGTCATGTTCGCCCTGTGTTCGGCGAAGGATGGGCTTTTTACGGGGATGCTGCTGATTATGGTGGTCCTCCTCAAAGAATTATGTAAGGAGCCGGGACGGTTTTTTGAAAGACAGGGAGCGGTTTGCCTGTTTGCAATTGCCTCCCTGTGTATGATGCTGCTTCGGCACAACGGATTTTATGCTTTTCTGGTCTTTACTGTGGTAATTTTATTTTATTTAAAAGGCTTTCGGAGAAAGACAGCGGTTTGTTTCGGCGTAATCATTGCGGCATATCTGGCGGTCAATGCGGGGCTTGCCGCGCTGCTGCAGGCGGATGATTCGGAGAATCAGGAAATGCTCACGGTGCCTATTTCTCAGATGGCAAGGGTGTATGCGGACGAGAAGGAGACGCTTACTGAAGACGAAAAGGAGATTCTTTACAGGTATCTGCCTAAGGAAGCCCTTGCAAGGTATACGCCCAAGGTGTCTGACGGGGTGAAGATCAGCTTTAATAATGAAGCTTTTGCAGAGGATTCTTCCAGTTTTTTCAAACTATGGTTTAAGTGGGGGACGGAGCATCCGTTTACTTATTTAAACGCGTGGTTCATGACTTCTTATGGTTTTTGGTATCCAGATACGGTGATTGATGTGTACCGAGGAAATTCTGTCTTTACCTTTACTTATGGGGACAGTTCTTACTTTGGCTATGAGGTGGAACAGCCGGGGACGAGGGAGAGCAAGATTCCATGGCTTGACGAGTGTTACCGGAGGATGTCGCTGGAGATTGCACAGCAGAAGATTCCGGTTGTGTCTATGCTGTTTTCACCGGGGTTCTTGTTTTGGGTGACGGCGTTTGGCTTGGGGTTTATGTGCTATTGCAAATGCTGGGCGAAGGCAGTGCCTTTTATGTTGCCGGGGCTTGTGTGGTTTACGGTGGTTTTGGGACCTACTTATCTGGTGAGATATGTGGTGTTCTTGTGGGCGCTGGTGCCGCTTTTGCTTTGGGAGGTGCTGGAAGAGGAGTAGTGGTGGCAATGTCAGTCAGTTAAGCCGGAGCGCCGGCAGGACGGCAGTGGCTCGGAGCAG